>JAPFDH010000094.1 GCA_026169045.1 Lachnospiraceae bacterium
CCAGCTGGGGAGCCAGACGTTACATGAACATGGATCATCTTTTCAAAGGAGAAAATGATCTGCTGTCTGATATCATAGCCGGTTGACTGCCGACTACCAAACGGCTAGATTTATTTTTGCGAAAAAATGTTGACACTATCTATTATAAATCATTACGCTACGTCACAAACAAGACCTTTTTGAAAAAATTAAAGCGGCAAAGATTTTCTCTGCCGCCTTTTTCCATACATTCCTGAAAGAAACCCTTTCCAGTCAATCCAATCCAGGGCTTTTTTACACAATATAACAACACTATTTACTTTTATCTACTATCAAACAAATTGATATCACAACAATTATAATATAAATGACCGCACTTGATATGGCAGCTAAAACAAACATATTGTCAGTACTTTGCTCTGTGCTGTTGACCATTATCAATGTATTCTGAAGAGTGAGGACAGATACAAGTGCATCAATAAAATTTATATCCCGCAATTCTGCAATGAGAAAATTACTGTTTTTTCTTCGTTTTTGTTTATAAATATTAACGGAAGCTATTGTAACTTTATAAGTAGTATAAGCTGCCATTGCGATTGCTGGAATAAGACTCAAATTTACCGGTTTTTCAAATTTTACCATCAAAACAATGGGACAAATCAATGCTACATTTAACAATAAAAGCATCGCAGCACTGAGAGCAAAGGCTTGTTTTCTTCTTTTTGTTTTTTCCTTTTTGCTCTTTGTTTTGATATTTTTTTCTGTCAGCAGAATTATCCCACGAATGCCTGCAAGCAAAAGATAATAGATACCAATGCTTCCGTGCCAGATAGAAAACTGATAAATTCCTAAAAATCCATTATATATAGCAAACAATATAGTCATACCAAATGAAGCCATATCACTTTTCTCCTGATAGTCCCGACGGATTAACACACGTTTCTATAACAGCAATAATGGTTTCAATAGGCTCTCGGCAATCATCGTTTAACCATTCTTTAATAATTGCTATAATTCCCTCTATATAATAAGCAATATAATACTTTTGGAATGCATCCGGCACTTCAAATCGTTTTAAGATCGGCTCAAGAATATATTTTTTGAAAGACTTATATTTTGTATGTACCTGCATTCCGTCCGGATTTCTGAAAGCAGCCCGATAAATATTTTTATTATCGCTTATAAATTGCAAATATGGCTGTAAATATTCCTTATTAATAAAAAGAAGATCTTTCAAATGCATACCGTCTATGTGATCAATGAGATCCTCTGCATTTCGTTCAAAATATGACTGAAAGCGCTTATTTACAACTTCCATCGCTTCGTTTGCCAAATCTGCAATCGTTTCATAATGGAGATAAAACGTTGACCTGTTTACGCCTGCTTTCTTACAGATTTCCTTAACAGTAATATATTCAAAATCTTTTACTTCCAATAAAGCGATAAATGCCTCATCCATAAGGAGGGCGGTATTAAAATATTTACTTTCCGATTTGTTCATATGCCGCCCTCCTTCCTGACTCACTCTGCTTCCTCACTGATTTCTTTCGCAAGCTGCATAATCTCAAATGAATACTTTTGCTTTCCACTGTCAAGCAGCTTTTTATAAATCGGATAGTTAACACCAACTCCGATCATACCAATCATTCCAATAACAATTCCGGCTATCATCATAAAAGTACTTCCGTCCCCGATTACGTTCATGGAAATACACATTCCGGTACCAAGCACAAGTGCCATAATCATTCCAAAGGTATAAGCAAAAATATTGGCTTTTCTTTTTGCTTTTCTGTCCAACTTTCTTAAAGCAACAACCTTTGAAGTATCCTTCGGTGCATATTCATTGGCAATTGCCTCTGCGTAAATTTTATCTGTGTTCATAATCCATTCTCCCTTGAATTGTATTTCAGCCTCAGCTGATACAATAATGATAGTGGATATCATTTGGAAATGGAACAACACATTTTTTATTTTATGTCGATTTAAAATAAATTCTCTTCTCTTGCATAACAGAGTTGCTATTTTCACCCCATGCTGAGCAAAGCCAACGCAGGTGTCACCTCCCCCTATGCTTTTCTTTCTTTTTCTGCTGTTTCCGTTCAAATTGTCGCTGTTTCTCTGCTTCCCGTTGTTCTTTTTTCTCAACTCTACGTGCCGTTTTCAACTGTTCCTGTTGTAATTTCAAAGCCTGTTGCGATTTTGTGCCTATTCCAGTATTTTGTACCTGTCTGCGCACTTCCCTCTGTACCCGTTTCGGATTGCGGGCAGCTTCTTTTACATCAGTTTCCACAGCCGGACTAAATTGCAGCCGATCGTAATTTTTGAGAATAAAATCATGTATCTCATAATCTTTTGGTTCCGCTCCAAACGTAACCTTGCATACAGATAATCTTCCCTCCGATATACGCTCAAACACACCTATCCAGAAAGGTTCCTCAAAAAATACTGTCAATTTACCCGCTACTTTGTCCATGACAATTCCTCCTTAAATAATTATGATGAACAAAGAACGGACGACCCTAAGGAGGGAGGGTTACTTACACCAAACGGTGCGGCCGGGCTACCTACCGGCTCTGTAAGAGTTTTTCTCTTACGTTGCGTTTTTATCTTTGCCCTTTGATTTTACCATATCATCATCTGATTATCTACAAAAATGAAGTGTTGAAAATCATTGAAATGTGTATCCTTACAATACATGTGTCATAACGAAGTATTTGTAACAGTTCAGCCCGCGCCATTCGTAAAACCGCACTGCGTGCTTATTGTGGCTGTCGCCACTGTTTTACTCATTTACAGGCGCTCAGCTCATAGGTCTGACCGGTCGAAAAATTATGCAAGCATAATTTTCTCACCCGCTACAGCCCTGTGGCTGAACTGTTACAAATATTTCATAATTTCCCTATAAATTTCTTGTTTATTTTTTTACAATAACATACAATGTATATATATATTACATGTAACTCTATAGAATCAGCACCACAGTATAGGTAAAGGAGAATACCATGGAAAGAATTGTAGAAAAAACTTACGATGCCGTTGTCATCGGTGCCGGCAATGGCGGACTGGCAGCTGCAATCCGAGTATTGCAAGGCAACAAAAGCTGCTTATTGCTTGAAAAGCATAATTTACCCGGCGGCTTTGCAACCAGCTTTAAACGCGGACGCTTTGAATTTGAAGCAAGCTTACACGAACTAAATGATTTCGGTTCTCCTGACGATCCCGGAGATATCAGAACCCTATTCCGTTCTTTCGGCATAGAAGACAAAATTGAATGGATACGGATCCCGGAAGCCTATCATTTAATTACGACAGATAAAAAATATGACTGTGAAATGCCGTTTGGAATCGATGCTTTCATCGATAAAATGGAGTACTATGTACCTGGTTCCAGAAAATCCATGACAGACTTTTTTGAATTGTGTAATGAAGTACGTGATGCACAGACATACTCCAACTCTGTAAACGGAAATACCGACTCTGATTACATGAAGTCACATTTTCCAAACTTTATCAAGGCCGGAAGTTATAGTGTGAATGAAGTATTGGATGCCTTAAAAATGCCGAAAAAAGCACAGGATATCCTGAACGCTTACTGGTGCTATCTGGGCGTTGATTGTGACCGCATGAGTTTCTTACATTATGGATCAATGGTCATTCGTTACATCACGAAAGATGCATGGATGCCTGCCATGAAATCACATGAAATCAGTCTTGCATTTGATCAGCGAATTCGGGAACTGGGAGGAGATATCTGGTACAATAGCGAAGTTTCTGAAATTCTTTGTGATAGCAGCCACAAAATCAATGGTGTAAAACTGACAGACGGAACAACGATCGTAAGCGCAAAATAATTCGACGGATTGTGTTGCCCTAAAAATCATTCCATAATAATCATTAGAAAATGCAAGCATTTCACTTTATCTTCTCTTGCCAGAAATGATAGATGCGAGCATTTTACTCTATCCGATTTATGGA
>JAPFDH010000020.1 GCA_026169045.1 Lachnospiraceae bacterium
GAAGATGATTTATTTGCCGATGAGGCTGGTGTAGAAGGTTTTTACATCTTCTAACCGGTATCATCTTATTCTTGTGCCCGACTTTGTGCGGGCTCTTTTCATTTATAGTTTCAATAAAAATCGAACTTTCCTATAAAGCAAGAATACAAGACTTCCATCTTGTCCTTCCCAGGAAACATCACCTTCTTTTTCCAAAATGGTATCAAATCCACCATCCGTTATGGGATCTGGCATAGCAGCTTTTGCCTCTTCATACAAAATCTTCAATACCTCTGTCATATTATCCGCTGAAGTACATGTGATACTGATTCTGGCACTACCCAGATCTTTTAAATCCGAACTTTGAAATGTATAAATGATCCGATATTCCGCACCATTCCAGGTATGTGCACTTCCTATCAATTCTCCATCCTGTTCCTCAAACTTCTCATCCGGATATGCTTTTCTGATGATTTCAGCATCATCTCCCCATTGAAAATCCTGAACCTGAAACGCTCCGTCTTTTTCCACTACCCAATTTCCGAAAAACGTCTCTTTTTCTTTTTTTCCACACGCCCCAAGCAGCATCAAAAGAATCAACCCAATACCAATTAAGTATCGTTTCATTTTCATTCCCCCTCGCTTTTGTCATCTCATTGAAATGATATATTTAATCATTTTTCTCCCCTATCCCCATTGGAACCACCCCATCTTAAAATCGAATTATTACTTAAACTAATTGTATTATTTTTTTAAAGAGTCAATATATGATTATCCGATATCCGGTTCATTCACCAATGCAATCGTTTCCCTGCTTTTTCCATCGGTCTCAAACAATATAATCTCATTTTTTCCTTTTTTCAACAGTGGTCCCGGAATATAAAGGCGCTTCTGAGGACCAATTTCCCAGAAACGGCCGATATGGAATCCATTGACAAAAGCACAGCCTTTTCCCCATCCTTCAAAATCCAAAAAAGTATCACCGATTTCTTCCACATCAAAGACAAAGCGATAAAATGCAGGAGTTCCGTCTTGATATTCTCCGTCAAAATCGACCTGTTCCAAATTGTCCAACGGAAGCGGATATATTTCCCATCCATTCTGCATATGTCCGTTAATCTGAACACAATGATCGATTCCTTTTCTCTGTTGTTCCATTCTGGGACCAAAATTGACACGTCCCATATTTTCCATTAAAATATCCAGATCTGCTCCCTGCGTGAATCCTTCCCTTTGTTCCTCTTCCACTTTATGTTCTTCCAATAATTGTCTGTCATATAACGTAAGTACCGGTTTTTTCCCGACAAAAATATTAGCTCTGTCCCCGGCACCCCAAAGACGAATCTTTTCCAATGTTTCTTCTGTATGCAGACAGGAACGATATAATATATATCCATAATTCTGTCCTAAACGCTCCATAGATACCGGATATACAGATGAAACCGGTGTACTCAGCTGATCCAATACAGAAAATAAACTGACTTTTTCTTTTACAGAAAGAACGCCATAGCTTTTTTGCTGAATCTCCGTAGAAAAGGAAACTTCCGGAATCTCGGTATATTTTGCAATTACCTCCCGATAACGACGATACTTTTCTGTTATTCTTCCGTCTTCCGTCAAAACCGCATCATAATCATATGATGTCACATCCGGCGTCAAGGCGTCATAATAATTGGATCCATTCATAAATCCAAAATTCGTTCCTCCCTCGAACATATAAATATTTACGTGTCCCATACGGAGCATATCATCCAGGTCTTTCACACTTTCTTCCAGATTTCCCGTCATATGGCCTCCGTTTCCCCAATGGTCAAACCAACCGACCCAAAACTCCGTACACATCAACGGACCTCCACTGGTATATTCCGAAAGGGTGGCAAAACGTTCTTTTGTCCTTGAACCAAAATTTCCTGTGGGAAGAACGCCCTTTATGGTTCCTCCGTTTAAACTTTCCCGAAATGGCCCGTCCGACGTCACAAGCGGTACAGTCACTCCTTCCGCCATCATCATTTTCCGGATTGCCTCCAGATATGCTTTGTCATTGGCATAATATCCGTATTCATTTTCCACCTGCATTAAAATCACAGGTCCCCCCTGGTCAATCTGATACGGTGTAATTTTAGGCATTAAAACATGATAATACTCTTCCACATGCTTTAAAAACGGCGGATAACTGACACGCAGATGCATATTATCTTCCCTTAGAAGCCAAGCCGGAAGTCCTCCGAATTCCCATTCCGCACAAATATACGGAGAGGGACGCAAAATAACATAAAGCCCCAGACTCTGTGCGGTTTCAATAAATGACGCCACATCCAGGATTCCTTCGAAATGGAATTCTCCTTTTCTGGGTTCATGCATGTTCCAAGGAATATACGTTTCCACGGTATTGCATCCCATTGCTTTTAATTTTTCCAAACGGTCTCTCCAATACTCCGGCACCACACGAAAATAATGAATCGCTCCTGATATAATCTGAAATGGCTTTCCATTCAGATAAAAATTGTCTTTTATTTCAAACAAACCCATCTCTGTCTCCTCTTCTTTTCTCTTTTATCCATTTTTATCACGAAACACCCATTTCACCAATCTCATAGGAATACGCGTTTCCGTTCCAGGTCGCCTTACAGGCATTCCATAAAATCGCTCCTTTTCCGCTTTTCCATTTTTGAACATGAAATGAAAATTCTTCTTCCTCATCTTCACTCTCGTCTTCCAATGTAATCAGCACTCCATCTTGAAATACAAGATTTTCCCCATCCACATATCCGTCTTTTTTTAATGATTCCATTGTCCCCATGAAACTTTCTTTCTGGAAATCATCACTGAGCAGATACATCAAAGCCTGTTTTTGCGTATCACTTAACCGGCTGACTTTTGTAAAATCAAGAGCAAGATATTTCCCACTGTTTAAGGCTTGATCCGTCTCATAAATATCCCATATCACCTGACGATATAAACCCAAAATGTCTTTTTCTCTTTTTATAACCGATAGCTTGGTAGGTTTGGATAATCTTTCCGGATACGTTTCCATGATAGCTCCATCATATGTCACATGTACCAGCATTCCTCCGGAAAGATCTTCCTTTTTCATCTTATTTCCTGCTTCGTCCGTGATTTCCACCCCATCCAAAGACAATGCGATCAATCCCGTACCGGCTTCTCCTGTCAAAAAGGCTGTTTCCTCTTTCACTGCTGCGATACTTCCCGCATAAATGTTTTCCTCTGTTCTATTATTTGATGAAACCGTTTCTCTTTCCTCTGCTCTCTGCGAACATCCGCACAGACACAAAATGCTTACTAAAAGACAATACACCCACTTCTTCATACGCCCCGCTCCTTTCCCCTTTTTGTTGGCACCATAAAGGTATTGAGTAAGAAAAGCCCTTATCAAACACAATTTTGAGTTTCCGGTTATCATAACTAAAAATAAGATATTCTTTTTTTTCAGTATACCATAAATCAAAAAAAGATCATATAAATAAATCCGTAAAAATACAAATCTCTCCATATTATTCCATTTATTTTTAAAGACAAAAGAGATATGATGAAGGCATCTATTTGTCACAACCGAAAGGAGAATATGACATGAAATATGAAGGTAAAAAAACCCGTGAAATTTCATTTCCACTGGGTGGAATCGGAACCGGCTGTATCGGACTGGGCGGTCACGGCGGTTTTGTGGACGTGGAAATTAAAAACCGGCCAAACAAAAATACCACCGCAGAATTTACTCACTTTGCCATAAAGGCAGAAGATGAGCATCACGTCTTGGATTGCCGGATCTTACAGGGAGATCTGGAAAAAAATTATATTGGCTGCACCGGGCGGCCTATGTATACAGGATATGGCTTTGGTCCTGACCGGGGAACCATGGCAGGCTTTCCCCATTTTTCCCATCTCGTGTTTGACGGTGAATTTCCAACAGCGACGGTAACCTTGAAACACCCAGACTTTCCGGGAAATGTATCCATGACTGCCTTTAATCCACTTATTCCCACCAATGAAGATGACAGTTCCATTCCGGCTGCCTTCTTTGAAATTACCATTACAAATACGCAGGAAATTCCTCTGCACTATACTCTGGCCCTATCCTGTAATAATTTTTTCTCCAAGGGACATACGAATCACCAATACAGGTATCAGGATGGGCTCCATTCCATTTATCTGGGAAATATTGGTGATCCTTCCGACACAGAATACGGAGATATGACCATCGCCACGGATTGTCCTCAAGTCAGCTATCAGGAATACTGGTTTCGCGGAAAATGGTTTGATAATTCCTCTGTATTTTGGAATGAGTTTTCCGAATATGGACCCTTGAAAAACCGTTCCTACCCTGCATCGGATGATCCCTCTGCTTTTTATTCTGATACCGATGTGGCCACACTGGCTGCCCATGTATCTTTAAAGCCGGGAGAACACAAAAAAATCCGTTTTATTCTTTCCTGGTCCAATCCTTATCGGAATAATACCTGGCAAATCACCCATATGGGTCTGACAGAGGAAGAAATCGCACAAAGACGGGCAAAAAAATGGAAAAACTATTATGCGGTTCTTTTTCCATCTTCCAAAGAAAGCGCTGTTTACGGGCTGAAACATTTTTCACGTCTTTTGGAAGATACCCAACGCTATTGTACAGCCATGTACCGTTCCACTCTGCCGCAAAGTGTTTTGGATGCCATCACAGCCAATGTTTCCATCTTAAAATCCCCTACCTGTCTCCGTCTGGAAGATGGTTCTTTTTATGGATTTGAAGGAGTTCACGCCAATGAAGGCTGCTGTGAAGGGACGTGTACCCACGTATGGTCCTATGCCTACGCACCGGCATTTCTGTTTCCCGCATTGGAACGCAGTGCCAGAACAAATGAATATACATATTCTATTCAGGAAAATGGTGGAATGGCCTTTCGCCTTCAACTGCCTTTGGGAGAAAAACCCAGCAATCACAGACCTGCTGTAGACGGTCAATATGGTACCGTTCTTCGTGTGTATCGGGAATTTCTCATTTCCGGTGATCTTGACTGGCTCAAAAGTATTTGGGATCAAGTCAAACGCACTGTAGAATTTGCATGGAGCGAAGAAAATCCGGATCAATGGGATTTGAATCAGGATGGTATCATGGAAGGCCGACAGCATCATACACTGGATATGGAGTTATTCGGAGCAAATTCCTGGTTAAGCGGCATGTATTTAAGCGGATTGCTGGCTGCGGCCAAATTGGCAGATATTCTGAACGATACCAATGCCAGAGATACCTATTTGCATATTTTCGAAAAAGGAAAAAAACAATTAAATACCCAGTTGTTCAACGGCGAATATTTCTGTCAGCACGTGAATTTAAAGGATCCATCCATTCTAAAACACTATTCACAAAAGTATAATGCCTATGAACCGGATGTTTTCACCAGTTACTGGAATTCGGAACGACAGGAAATCAAATATCAATTGGACGAAGGATGTCTGATTGATCAGGTTCTTGGACAATGGCATGCAGACATGCTGAATCTTGGGGAAATTTTTGAAAAGGATAAAACCGAATCCGCTCTGAAATCAATCTTCCGATACAATTATATTCCCGACATGCGTGAACATGTAAATCCTTGCCGTATTTATGGAATGAATAATGAACAGGGAACTCGTATTTGTTCCTATCCTCAAGGCAGACATCGCCCCTTTATTCCCATTCCTTATGCGGAAGAAACCATGCATGGCTTCGAATATCAGGTTGCCAGTCACATGATTAAAAGAGGACTTATCCCGGAAGGAGAAACCTGTGTGAAGGCAGTCAGAGACCGCTATGACGGAGAAAAGCGAAATCCCTGGAATGAAATGGAATGTGGAAGCAATTATGCACGGTCTATGTCCAGTTATGCCCTTCTGTTGGCATATAGTGGATTCCGCTATAATCAGTATCTTGGCGAAATCGGATTTGATCCGGTACAATCCGGTGATTACTCCTACTTTTGGTCCCTGAATACCGGTTTTGGAACTGCTTCACTGACAAATGGCATCTTTTGTCTGAAAGTGGAATATGGAAATTTAACAGTAAAACGTTTATCCATTCAGACAGAGGGCATTAAAAAAATAACCGTTTGTGGTAAAGAAGTTCCTTTTACCATCGAAAAGGAATGGATTCTTATGCATTCGGATCTACAGATACAAAAAGATCAAACCATTCAGGTTATATATGAACAATAATGATTTCCGACAGTTCTATGCTTCGGCGCGCATGCTATGCGGCCGAAGCTTTCATTTTTCACTTTTCCCACAACTGACCAGAAATCCCACACAGGCAGAAACAAAATCCCGAAATTGAGAAACTGTAGCGGTTATCTCCGGATTCGTATCCAAATAATTTCTGACCGCAAAAAGAAGGATCAGTGAAATTCCTCCGATACCTGCCACAATCATTACCTGAATAGAGTTACATTTACCACTCTCATTACCATCCGATTTCTGCTCCATTTGAATAAAACCATTTTGTAGTTTTCCTTCCTCGGATGGAACCTGAAATCCAATTTGATTTTTTGTCACAGTTTCTGTTTCACTGCCATCCACTTTCATCTCTTGTTTTGAAACAATATTGATATTACTCTGATTACCGACAGAATTGGATTTTATAAAATTCCCACTTAAAAAATAACCGATTATAACTGCTGTGGAGGTACGGACAATAACGTCAATCGCATTGGTATCCTGTAACTGTGCCCCGGTAAAAAGATGGATACTGATATACACCAGCAAAAAGCTCAAATAGACAAGCAGACAACGATCCACCAAGCTGATTTTCTGTTTTAATTCTTTTATTTTATTTTGAATATACCTCATAACCCTCCCTTATCGCTGAACTTCTATCCCCAGCAAAAATGTTGTTTTCTATGATAGTATATTCGCTGTTTTTACTTTTGTCCCAATCCCATTTACTCTTATTTGCATCAAACTACTTTGTCATGCCATCAAACTTCTTCTCATATAATACCCTGGAGGTGTTACTATGAAAAAATTGTTATTTATCACATGGAGTATTTCCTATGGATATGGTACCGAAAAGTCCTTGGCAGATGTTTTAAACCGTATGGATAAAGCAACTTATAATATCAGTATTCTTCCTCTATTTAAAAAAGCAGAAACCACACTCTTTCGACCAGATATTAACATCTTACCTTCACTCATTGATTATACCGAAGAGAACTTTGATGAAACAAAAGCATTCGAACAATATTATGAATTACTTGCTAACCCCCTGCGTTTTAATAAATTAATAAAAACCCGCTATGATTGTATTATTGCATGCAATCATAATGCACCATCTTATTTTGCCTCTTATATAAACGGCGGAGCCAAAGTAATTTGGATTCGCGGTGATATGAGAGAATTGGATTATCACCAATATCCAACTGACAGCGATCAATACAGGCAGGTCAAACAGGAATATGATATGCAGGCCTCTGTTTTAAAATGCTTTGATTCAATTGCCGTTATATCCGATGTTGTACAGCAAACACTAAGCGATTTATTCGGTATTACAGAAAATGTTATTAAAATATCCAATTCCGTGGATCGCGATACTATCATAAAGCGAAGTAAGGATCCCATATCTTTTCCTGATAAAAAAATGTTTGTCACTTTGGGACGATTGGATTATAACAAGAATCAAATATTATTATTAAAAGCTGCCAAAGAGGTCCGCCGTCAAAGAACAGACTTTATGATCTGTCTCCTCGGTGATGGCGAAGAACGAAAAAATCTGGAATCTTATATCCAGGAAAATGATTTGGAGGAAAATGTAAAAATATTAGGATTTATCGAAAATCCTTACCCCTATATGAAACATAGTGTTGCTACTGTGTTAACTTCTCTCAGTGAGGGATTTAGTCTCGTTTTAGTTGAAAGTGTCATGTTAAATACACCTGTTATTTCTACCAATGTCGGAGTAGCAAAAGAATTAATTGATCGTTATAGCTGTGGAACACTCATTGATTATGATGAGAAAGAACTGGCTTCCACACTTATTCAATACTTAAACCATTATGATGGATACAAAAAAGTCTATCCTATGGGAAGTGAATATGATCTCAAAACAGAAATACAGCAATCCTGTAAAATCATTGACCAGGCCATTCAACACAAAAAACAAACAGAAAAATTTAAACCTTTGCCCTATCCGGAACAAACCATTTATGAATATGAACTTTCTACTTTTACCATTCCCAAAGATTCTACATTCATCTTACGTATCCTTAAAGATAATATCCCATATGAATATCTGATTACCCATAAGAGTACCAGTAATCATCTGATTATTTTTAATAACGGAGCTGTAGCAAAAGGAAACGTGACCGTTCCGGTATTTCAAAGACATAGCTGGATTCCTCTGCTGAAAACTTCCTCCATATTCTGTATGGATCCAACCTTATATATTAATAGTTATCTTCAAATCGGATGGGGGATTGGAAAAAATGAATCCTATTATCTGGAAAATAGCAGTATCCTTTTAAAAAAAATTATAGAAAAAATGGAAATTCCTCTTACAAATACTGCAATCTATGGAACATCCGCAGGCGGTTATTTATCCATCATCATGGGACTTTATTTAAAAGGTGCAAAGGTTGTTGCCGACAATGCACAACTGGATATCAGAAATTGGATTTTTCAAGATGCTTTAGACTCTGTAATTACATTCTGTTTTGATCATGTAGGCATGGCATTAAACTACAAAGAGCGTTTTAGTGTTATTGATGCATTTCAAAAACATAATTACGTTCCCCCGCTTTACCTTCATGTCAACCTCTCATCAAAAGCAGATAATTCAACTCAACTCATTCCGTTTTTGAAAACTGCAGAACAAATGCTTCCCCCTGAAGAATACCATACAATTCAAGTATTTCTCCATTGTTCACCGGAAAAAGGACACAATGGAATCGATATGGACTATGCCATTCATTTTTTGGAATCCATATTACACATTTTATAAACAAGTCAATCTACTTATGTACCACTATCTCCAATATGCATACTATAATAGCGGGATAACCATCCCGATTCAGATTGGAGGTAACTATGGGAATTTCAAGTTCAAATAAAACAATTAATGTCACACAAATCGATTGCAAAGGAACGTTAAAAGTAACCCTTGCACTTTCCGCATCACCAGATATCGCTTCTACCCCAACAGACATTATCTTAATTCTGGATCGTTCCGGAAGTATGGCCGGTAGCCCTTTGGATAATATGAAATCCGGTGCCAAAACATTTGTTTCCATTATTGAAGAGGCAACCGATGGAACACAAAACGGCACCATCGGTTCCGGAAGTCGCATTGGTGTCGTCAGTTTTTCTGATGCAGCGACTGTAAATTCCCCGCTTACAACTTCCGTTGCTTCACTTAACGCCGCCATTGACAGTTTAACCGCCTCAGGAACTACCAACCACGCAGATGCTTTTTTCAAAGCAATGCAGTCCTTTGATCCATCTTCCACAAATGCCAAAGTTATCGTAATGTTTACTGATGGAAAAACCACATCCGGCATTCCTCCATCTCCTGTGGCAGCTGCTGCCAGAGCATCCGGAATCATCATTTACTGCATTGGATTAATTGGCTCAGATGGAATCGATGTCAATGTATTAAACGATTGGGCCACCGATCCTGACAGTTCCCATGTAGCTGTGACACCGAATGATTCCGATCTTGAGGATTTATTTGCCGATTTAGCGGCAAATATTTCAAAACCAGGAGCGACTAATATTGTAATCGATGAAATTGTCAATCCCGATTTTCAGATTATCAGTGTAATCCCACCAACTACAGGAAGTGCTGTCATGGTAAATGCCACTACCCTTCAATGGAATATTCCTAAACTTGGGGTTTCTTCCAATGAAGGAGCTACTTTGGAATTTCAAATTCAACACATAGGACAGTCCACCGGTACGAAAAAGGTAAATGATTCCATCACTTATTCGGATACTGAGGGAAACGTTGTACAATTTCCTGATCCATCGGTGCGTGTTGACTGTGGAATTATTGTAATTCCCGAACCCTGCCCTGTCCCGGTCGATATCACCATAGGCGGATGTCAGGATTTTGTAACGGTAAATCTGGGAGACACCTATTTATCCTCACAGGGAAGTATTTTACAATTGGATCTGACACTAAAGGATGTCTGTCCAAACCGACAAATTGCTCTCGCGATTATCTTAACCGAAGTGGATTCCTGTGGAACAACCCACCAAAGAGGCATGAAAACATTAACCATACCAGCCCATACATTTCCGACATGTAAAGATGTATTTGTAAAGTGTATTCCGTTCGTTCTTCCTGAAGAATCAAATACATCCTGTCAACATTCCCCTTGTATGGCAAGAAATCTAAAAGCTCAAATTATTGCTCATACCATTGATACCAATTATCGTTGCTGCGAATCAACGATTACTATGAATTAATTTACAACTATTCAGAATCATTCAGACTTATCATAAACAGACTTTATCAAACTTGCTTGATAAAGTCTGTTTTTATAAATCTATATGGCGAAAAGCCATACATTAAATTTTATGCAAATGATTCTTTCATCATTTAAAACATAATTTTTTTCTTCTGTCATATATTAAATATAGAATAGAAATGTATGAAGAAAGGTCTCTTATGTTAAATTATCTCTGGGCAGCCATGATGCTAATCGGCGTCATATGGGGCGCCATAAATGGCCGTATGGAAGATGTCACAAATGGTGCTTTCGATTCCGCTAAAGATGCTGTATCCCTTTGCATTACCATGCTTGGTGTTATGTCTCTATGGACCGGTCTCATGGAAATCGCTTCCAGTTGCGGAATCATGAAAAGCCTGACACAAAAAATCAGGCCATTGATTCATTTTCTTTTCCCATCCATTCCTCCCAATCATCCGGCTCAGGAATCCATCAGCATTAACTGTATCGCCAATTTTCTTGGGCTGGGTTGGGCAGCCACTCCGGCAGGAATCAAAGCAATGAAAGAACTATCCGAACTGGAAGAATCACGCCGAAATCTTCATTCCCCATTGGCCAACCCTCCACATACAGCCAGCAAAGAAATGTGTACCTTTTTAATCCTAAACATTTCCTCATTGCAGCTTATTCCGGTCAATCTCATTGCTTATAGAAGCCAATACGGAAGTGTAAATCCGGCTTCCATTGTCGGTCCTTCTATAATAGCCACGGCAATCAGTACACTTGTCTGTATTATTTTCTGCAAAATAATGGATCGAAACCAACCAACCATAACCTGAAACTACATATCATTGTTTCTTTTCTCATTGGAAAGTAATGTACGATATTCTCGCGGTGAAACGCCATATAATGTCTTAAAAACTTTCCAAAAATAACCATAATTGTGAAATCCAGCCATTTCCATAACTATCTCTGTTTTTTCATCTGTCACAGCCAAATATTCTCTGGCTTTTTGTGCCCGATATTGCACAACATACTGCATCGGTGTCAATTGTGTTACTATCTTAAAACTCCGGCAAAAATGAAACGTACTATATCCAGATCGTTCTGCCAGTTTTTCTACTGTAATATCTTCAGAAAAATGTTCCTGTACAAAAGATAAAGCTTTTCTTATTTTTTGCAGCTGCATATTCTCTTTTTCTTTCTTTCCATCTTTCTGCTCTCCCTCTCTTAAAAGATACGAAAGCATTCGCATAATATCCGATCTCCACAGCAAAAGCTGGACATTAGATGCATTACTGGGAAGAAATAGTTGCTCGAACAGTTTTCTGTCTCCGATTCTGTTTTCTTCATTTTTTAAAATAACAGGAATCTTCTTTAATGTGTCCGACTCCTCTGCCAATTGATTCAAATCAAATTCTACAAACAGAGAATGATAAATTCCTATACCTTCCACTTCCATTCCCGGATATCTAAATAAAATATTTTGTGCCTCCACAGGAACAGGAATATTATCTGTAACAATATATCCATTTCTTGAGGAAACAATGTATTCTAATTCATAATGCATTACAACCCGTTTCCCATATGTCTCATCACTAAATGTATGTTGTCTGTTTGATGTATCATGATATCCAATAAACACAGGAAAAATTCGTTCTAAAACAAAATCTCTCATCATCCCACTCCTTTGTTACAGGATTATTATAACATAATAAAAGCAAAATAATGTATGTTTTAGGCAAGATGATAAATGGAATTTATTTTTTACTGTGCTAAACTTAAAGAAAAATAAGAGAATATGACATTTTATTATTTACTTAACAGGAGGTTTTTTCTATATGATTTATTATGTATCACAAAAAAACGTATATTCAGGAAATGGAACAAAAGAAAATCCCTTCCAATCAATTGGACAAGCAGCTCAGATTGCTAAAGCTGGGGATACTGTTATTATTGGCGACGGAATATACAGAGAATGGGTCGATCCCTTGCATGGTGGATCCAACAACCAGCAGCGTATCACTTATATAAATGCCCAAAATGAACATCCGATTATCAGTGGAGCTGAAATCGTGACCAATTGGGAACATGTACAAGACAATATATGGAAAGTCATGATTGATAACAAATTATTTAATGGCTACAATCCCTATTCTGATGAACTGTTTGGGGATTGGTATGATTCCATGGGACAAATTCATCACACAGGTGAAGTTTATCTGGATGGAACTGCAATGTTTGAAGAATCTTCTTTGCAGGCACTTTTCTCATATCCACAAAATTCCAACCGAATGTATCGCTGGTATTCCATTGTAGAAGAAAAAAATACCACCATTTACGCATCATTTCCGGAGAAAAATCCCAATGAATCCTGTACAGAAATTAATGTACGCCCATATTGCTTCTTTCCCAGTCGAGAAGGCCGCAATTATATCACCGTATCTGGATTAACTTTATGTCAGGCCGCCACTCAATGGGCTCCTCCTACCGCTTTTCAAAGTGGTCTGATCGGAGTTAACTGGAGTAAAGGATGGATTATTGAAAACTGTATCATCCACGACTCAAAATGCTGCGGTATCAGTCTTGGGAAACGTGCCGAAGATACGGATAATATTTGGTCCATAAATCCCTGTAAAAGCGGCTCCCAAACTTATACCGAAACAATTTTTCAGAATATTTATAACGGTTGGGATAAAAACCATATTGGCGGTCATGTAATTCGCAATAATATTATTTACAACTGCGGGCAGACTGGTATTGTTGGCTGTATGGGAAGCGCATTTTCCACAATTACGCAGAATCATATATATAATTGTAATATCCGTGGGGAATTTTCCGGTGCTGAAATGGCTGGTATCAAGCTGCATGCTGCCATTGATACAATCATAGAAAAAAACTGTATTCATAATTGTATACGCGGTCTTTGGCTTGATTGGGAAGCACAAGGAACTATGGTAGATAAAAATATACTTTTTGAGAATATTACGGAAGACTTTTTTATCGAAGTCTGCCATGGACCTTGTGTAGTTTCAAATAATATTATGCTTTCCAATCGCTGTGTACGGGATATGTCACAGGGAACTGCTTACATTCACAATCTATTCCTTGGAGAATTTTATCCCTGCCATGATTTGAACCGTTTTACCTTATATCATTTACCTCATACGACTATGGTCGGCGGTGTCATGCTGATTTACGGCGGTGATAATCGTATTATAAATAATATATTTATCGGAAGAAATGATGAAAACAGCCTATATGGCACTGCCGGTTTTGACAGTTACGAAAAAATGAACAATACAACCTTCACAGGAAATATACACTCAAAGGAAAAAGATAAACCATTGCCTGTAGACATTCATAATAATATTTATCTCAATGGGGCAAAACCTTGGAATAAAGAAGAACCTATCCCTTGTGCAACTGAATTCCATGTTGAACTATCTCTTCAATATGAACAGGGACATTACTACTTTTCCACAAATCTGTATGATATTTCTCTGGATTTAACTGTTCCCAGAATTACTACAAGAATACTTGGAAAATCCTTTGAATCAAATCAGTATTATGAAAACCGTGACGAATCACCCCTTATCATCGATCAGGACTATCTGGAAAATAAACGCAAAGAACGCACCATAGCCGGACCGTTCGCACAGCCAATCCATTCTGTTGAATTACCAATTCCGGTTCTCTAAAAATGACTTTTTATATATAATAAAAAGACCTTCAGTTGCTTCCCAGCACTCGAAGGTCTTAGTTTCTTATTCTATATTTTATTTATCCAGCAAACATTGATACACATCCCGTTTGCTGATTCCTCTATCTTTTGCCACCATTTTCATCGCCTCTTTTTTATCCATTCCAGCCGATAAATAGTGTTCCATATGTTCCTCAATACTAAGTTTCTTCCAGGAATCTTCCTTTTCTTTCTTAATGGCTTCAAAGCTCATTCCTTCCACAACTAATACACATTCTCCTTTGGGTTCATGATGTTGATAATAAGAAAGAGCGTCTTCCATTGTCGTTAAAAATACTGTCTCATGTTTTTTCGTTAACTCCCGCAATACACTGATCTTTCGGTTTCCCAGACAATCCAAAAGTTCCTGAAGGGTACGTATAAGCCTATGAGGAGCTTCATACAATATGATCGTACGTGTTTCGCTTTTTAATTCTTCCAATATCCTGGCTTTTTCTTTTTTATCCGAAGGCAGAAATGCTTCAAAACAAAACCGCCGTGTGGGAAGTCCTGACATGGTTACTGCTGCGATACAGGCTGCCGGACCAGGCACAGAAGTTACACATATTCCCGCTTCATGACATTGCCGAACCAATTCCTCTCCAGGATCCGATATACCCGGTGTTCCCGCATCTGTAATACAGGCAATATTTTTTCCTTCCTGCAACAGCCCTACCAAATATTTTGCCTTGTCCACCTTATTATATTCATGGTAACTGGTCATAGGCGTATGGATTTCGAAATGATTCAATAATTTGATACTATGCCTGGTATCTTCTGCTGCAATCAAGTCTACCTCTTTCAATACACGGATTGCCCGAAAAGTCATATCCTCCATATTTCCAATAGGAGTTGCACATAAAAATAAGGTTCCCGCCATGACATCTCCCTCCTTATCGCCCATTTTTCCCAATTTTTCAAATACACTTCATGTATCCTTATTTGTTATTTTCCATAAATATCTAAAATTTTCTGTGTATATACGCCCTGCCGTTCATATACAATAAGTGGTTCCTCTATTTTAACCATGGCCCCACCGCCTCGCACAGCCTCAATTAAAACCATATTGGCTTCTTTATTGAGAAATGGATGAACAAACTGTATTCTTTTGGGTTCCAATCGATTACTTCGAAGTGCCGACACAATTTCAATCAGCCGAAACGGACGATGCACCATATAAAATCGTCCTCCCTGCTGTAAAACTGCTGCCGCCTGTTCTACCACATCTTCCAGACAACATAATACCTCATGTCTTGAGATCGCCTTTGCCTCATTGGGATTTTTTAATCCATGATTTCCCGGCATATATGGCGGATTGGAAGTGACAACAGAAAAGGAAGTCTTCCCAAAAATCTGTGAGGCTTCCTTAATGTCTCCTTTTATAATCGTGATATCTTTTGATAAATCATTCAGACAAATCGTTCTTTTCGCCATTTCTGCCATTTCTTCCTGAATTTCCAGGCCTGTAAAATGACATGCTATCTTTTTTTCCTCTGCTCTGGCTTTCATAAGAAGAGGGATAATTCCTGTACCTGTACCCATATCCAGGATACGATCTCCCTCCACTGTTTTTGCAAACCAGGATAGGAGTACCGCATCCATTCCAAAACAAAATTTGCCTTTATTTTGAATAATCCGGTATCCCATCCTTCCCAGATCATCCACCCGTTCTTCATCTGATATCTTAATTGTCATCCAGCTTTGATTTCCCTTCCTTTTTTTCCAGCGCCTCCAAAGCCTTCAGTTCTTCGTCGCTGATCTTCGTATGATCTTTCTTTTTTCTGGGTTTAAATTTTAATTGATCCACCCGGTATTCCCGAATTTCTTTATCCTCTTTGTTAACATTGACGATTACCTTTACCAGCTGACGCAGCACACTGACACTGGAAACCTCTCCTTTTAATCCATCTTCTGTCGTCACATAATCTCCAATACCCGGAAGTGTACTATTCAGATATTCGTATGTTTCTTCTTCATTTTTCAGACAGCACATTAATCTTCCGCATACGCCTGAAATTTTGATAGGATTTAAAGAAAGATTCTGCTCCTTTGCCATTTTTATCGATACGGGAGCGAACTCGGACAAATACGTATTACAGCAAAGAGGTCTGCCGCAGATTCCAATTCCTCCTAAGATTTTCGTCTCATCTCTAACTCCAATTTGACGCAACTCAATTCTGGTTTTAAATACAGCAGCCAGATCTTTCACCAATTCCCTAAAATCAATTCGTCCATCGGCTGTAAAGTAAAACAGAACCTTGTTATTATCAAACGTGTATTCGGCATCAATAAGTTTCATTTCCAACTTATGTTTTGCAATTTTCTCCAGGCAAATCTGAAACGCTTCTTTCTCTTTCTTTTTATTTTTTTCAGCCTGAAGGCGATCTTCCTCCGTAGCAATACGTAAAACAGGTTTCAGCGATTGAAGTACTTTCTCCTCTTCCACCTCTCTGACTCCCAAAACAACTTTACCATATTCAATTCCGCGGGCAGTTTCCACAATCACATATTGTCCTGCCTCAACCTGAAAGCTGAGGGGATCAAAATAATATACTTTTCCAGCCTGGCGAAATCGTACACCGATTACCTTAACCATTCTTTCCTCTCATTCTGCCGTCCTTCGGCCTTATTTCTCTTTCAATGCCAACAATAAAATTTCCATGGTCAACTCAAAATTCACATTTGCATCCAAACGACGTTTTGCAGTATCAATCGCCTGTATTATTTTTTCGATTGTTTCATAGGATTTTTTATTTCCCACATCTCTGATCGCACTGTATTCCTCTTTAAACAATAAAAGATTTAAATCATTGGTAGCCTTCAACATAAGAACATCACGGTACCACATCTGCATAAAATCCAGGCAATCTTTGATTTCCAATTTATAATCCGTGAGAATTGTCACAAATTCCAACAATTCATTGATATTCATTTGGTCAGCCCGCTTAAGCAATGTCATAATTTGACCAATCATTGTAGTAAATGACTCTGATTGCGCCATCCGCATGGCCTTTCCCACATTTCCTCTGGAAAACTTTATTAATGTAGGAATCTTTGTCTGATCTATTCCCTGCTTTTCCAGATAACTGTTCATTTCCTGATCAGAAACCGGTTTTAAATTTAATACCATACATCTGGAAAGAATTGTGGGAAGAAATCCTTCTGCATTGGTAGTCAACAACAGAATAATCGCATAACTTGGCGGTTCTTCTATGGTCTTTAGCAGTGCGTTTTGAGCCTGTACAGACATTTTTTCTGCTTCATCCACAATATAAATTTTATATGGACTGCTATACGGTTTTATAACAATATCACTGTTTATTCCCGTTCGTATATCATCTACTCCAATCACTCCGGGTTTCTCATGTTTTACGTAAATAATATCCGGATGATTGCCTGATAAAAACTGTTTACAAGAATGACATGTCATACATGGTTTTTTCACTGTACTTTCACATTGCACCATTTGAGCAAAAGCTTTAGCAAGTTCCAGTTTTCCCATGCCATCTTCTCCGTTTAAAATATAACCATGGGATATCTTATTCAACTGAATTGCTTTCTCAAAATGTTCTTTTATTTGTCTATTTCCTATTATGGAATCAAATCCAGCCATAAATACCCCTCCTTTTCCAATTTCAGAAAATTCATTCTTCGCTTTATTATAACACACATACTTTTTACTGTCTATGAAGGAAAACTTTCAATAAATTTCTTAATGTGCGCTGTGCATACCTCTGAATTACTATTAAAAAAAGCATTTTGCGTATACACAATCTGTTCTTCCCCGTTTACAATACACACATCTTGGATAAGTGCGCATCGCTTCAGGTTTTCTGTGGAAAAATCCTTTTCATCTGCTAAAAAACGTCGGCACATTTCGCTATATCTGGGGATTCTTTGTTTCTTTTCTCTCTCCATGGCCCATTCCAACCGTTTGCCATCATCTAAATAAACATAAATCGGTACAACCTTACCCTCTTCAAAATAATCTTTTACTTTTAAAAAAGATTCCAATGTACCTATCACAATATAATTCTTTTTCTCAAGATCTATTTGACCATCATCCACTGTCAGATATCTCCATGGTCCATACATGGTATCATATGTCCTCATTTCAACAATATGACCCATCTTATCCAATTCTTTCACCTGATCTTCTGATATAAAATGATAATCCACGCCATCTGTTTCCCCATCTCTGATCGGCCGTGTCGTATACAAAACGATAGGATTTAAATTTAAATCCTTATCCTGCATTAACCTCTGATATATTGTATCTTTTCCAGATGCGCTTTTTCCCATTAAATAAAATATTTTACCCATGCTTTTATTCAAACCCTTCTATTACCTGTAGTTGTTTCATAGATGAATCGGAAATTCCCTTAATCTGAAATCCCATTTCTTTATAAAATTCAAAAATATCTAAATGTTCCTGCAATATTCTTTCTCCTGGCATAAGAAACGGAATTCCCGGAGGATAAATATAAGCCGTTTCGGCTGACAAATATCCCTTTGTTTCTTTCCATGGTATTTCTTTCTTTTTGCAAAGAGAGGATTCATACGGTGAAAGAACCTGACTCTCAATATTTTTTTCACCAATTTTCTTTATACATTCCAATACATTTTGGAATTCTTCAGACGTCTCTAAACCACCATTTAAAAACCATTCCTGATCAATTTCCCAAAGAGCCTTATAAAGACGTTTCAATCCTTCTTCTGTATCTGCTATCGATGTAATCGCAACCACGTAGTCCGGCGTTTCCATTTCCATTTGGAGATGATACGTATCTCGCAATATTTGATAAAGCTCATCTCCCTTATGGTCAGGCGCCCATATAACCAATCTTGTCCAATCCCAGTCATATACCCCATTACATCCGACAATAGAAGAATCCAAGACACGAATCGCTTGAAATCCTTCACACTGCTTCACAAAATCTTTCATTCGCGTACCATGCAATACCATGCGATCCCATCCTGTTTTTTCCATCTGATTTATACATGACTGAATTCCTGCTAAAAAAACATACGATGGACTGGAACTTTGATAAATATGCAGATACCTTTCCAAAGCTTCTTTTTCCATAAATCCTTTTTTCCAATGTATAATAGCTGTCTGCGTTAACGATGGCAACGTTTTATGAAGGCTCTGAATAACACAATCTGCTCCGCACTCCAATGCCGACTTTGGGCCTTCTTTCCAAAAAGGAAAATGGGCTCCATGGGCTTCATCTACAATCAATGGGATTTCATAACAGTGACACACTCGCGCAATTTTTTCAATATCCGATATAACCCCCTCATATGTGGGTGATACGATTACAACAGCTCTAATTCCAGGATTTCTTTTTAATACGTTATCCACATCTTCCGGTAAAATTCCCCCGGTAATCCCCCATTCATTTATTGGCTGTGGATATACATAATATGGCTTCAAATTACGCAAATATAACGTATTATACACAGATTTATGGCAATTGCGGGCAATTAAGATCGAATCCCCCAAATTTGTCACCGCTGAAATTGCACTCAAAATTCCCCCAGTTGATCCATTCACCAAAAAATAGGACGAATCTGATTTGTATATTCGAGCGGCATCAGCCATAGCATCTCTAATAATCCCTTCTGGATGATGATAATCGTCAAATCCATCTATTTCTGTAATATCTATGGAATAAGACTCATTAAACGGATATTCCCGTCTTTTATGCCCCGGCATATGAAATGGATAACAATCAGAAGATGTATATGATTTTAATTTTTCATATAGAGTTTCCTTTTCCATTTTGCCATAATCCTTTCTATAATAATTACGTTGTACAAAATCCGTATGCATTTTATTATTCTACCATAGGATCTTCTTAAACAAAAGTCCTGTAAAAAAGTTTTGTCTCTATATATACCTATCCTATGATCTCTTTTTTAAATACTATGCACATAAAAAAAAAGCATTTCAATAAATGCTCCCATTTTAAATCCTATCTATTATTTTATACAAAAAAAATGCCCAAAGCCGGAATCGAACCAGCGACACGAGGATTTTCAGTCCTCTGCTCTACCAACTGAGCTATCTGGGCACATTACAATACACTATCAATTTTTCAAATATATCTGATTTTATCAAATACATGAAAATTGCGGGGGCAGGATTTGAACCTGCGACCTTCGGGTTATGAGCCCGACGAGCTTCCAGACTGCTCCACCCCGCGGCAATTATTATATTATATTTATTTCGATCCTTTTTCATTCCTATAAAGAATCGAAAATGGATGGAGGTGGATTCGAACCACCGAAGCAATTTGCAGCAGATTTACAGTCTGTCCCCTTTGGCCACTCGGGAATCCATCCATATGAAATTTTTCAATCTCATAAGCCGATGATCGGACTCGAACCGATAACCTGCTGATTACAAATCAGCTGCGCTGCCAATTGAGCCACATCGGCATAATTCACTTTCTATACTTTCGTATAAAAATGGGACCTATAGGGCTCGAACCTATGACCCTCTGCTTGTAAGGCAGATGCTCTCCCAGCTGAGCTAAGATCCCATATGAAATTTAGATAACATCGTATC
>JAPFDH010000125.1 GCA_026169045.1 Lachnospiraceae bacterium
GCGTTCATCCTGAGCCAGGATCAAACTCTCATGTTAAAGTGTTCGTCCTTCAGAATTAACGTTAGCTAATTCATCCGTTCCTGTTTTTCAACAGGCTTTACTGTTTTTTAGGTTGCAGATCCATTTATGTCTCCATAAATCATTCTGCCGTTCTGAATTTTCTCATGGTCTCCGCTTCTGCTTCGACCGTCAGAATTTTCAGGGTTGGTTATACTGTTCAGTTATCAAGGTTCTGTTTTTTGTGATTGCTTTGTTCTTAGCGAACTTTTATAGGATATCATATCCTGTTCTGTTTGTCAACCACTTTTTTCATTTTTTTATTTTTTTAGGTTTTTCGTGTTTGTTTGAAGAATTGCTACATTCTCCAGACACGCCACCGTTTCACAACTGTCAATCCAAAGGAAGCTGCTTGCCTCTTTAAATTGTCTATTCAATTCAGTTTTGTTTTTCTGAATTGTTTTTAAGTTGTTTTTGTTGTGTCTCTTTTGTTTCAAGCGACTTGTATATAATAGCGCACCTGGAGAACTTTGTCAACACTTTTTTTCAATTTTTTTCAATAGTTCAGCCATAGGACTGAAACGGGAGAGAAAATTATGCTTGCATAATTTTCTCTCCGCTCAGTCCTATGAACTGAGCGCCCGTTAATGAGTAAAACAATGGCGACAGCCACAGTAAGCACGCAGTGCGGTTTTACGAATGGCGCGGAGTGAACTGTTCCCTTCTTTTCTTCCCTCTAAACTATTCCATCGAAATTACCTGGTACCCTGCCTCTTCCACAGCTTTTTTTAGTTCTTCCATACTTACCGTGATATCGGCTTCCACATATGCTTCTTTCTTTTCCAAATTAACTTCCGCATTTACCCCCTCCACTGCATTCAACGCTTTTGTTACTGCTGCCTGACAATGAGGACACATCATCCCCTCAATTTTCATTGTTACATTTTTCTTTTCCATTATCATTTCCTCCTTTTCATTCTCTTTTTCTATCTGTTTTTTTTCTTCCTGCTGCGGTTTCTTTAATACATGAAAAAAACGAAGCCGAAGCGCATTCATAACGACAAAAAGACTGCTTAAACTCATTGCCGCCGCTCCAAACATAGGACTTAACTTCCACTGAAAAGCTGCATAAAAGACTCCGGCAGCCAACGGAATTCCACATACATTATAAAAAAATGCCCAGAATAAATTTTCTTTTATATTCCGAATGACCGCTTTACTCAAAGCAATAGCTGTCACTACGTCCAATAAATCATTTTTCATCAATACAATATCAGCGCTCTCTATAGCGACATCTGTTCCTGCCCCTATGGCAATTCCAACATCTGCTCTGGCCAATGCCGGTGCATCATTAATACCATCACCCACCATAGCCACTTTTTTTCCGTTTTCCTGCAGTTTTGCCACCTCTCGCTCTTTATCCTTTGGAAGAACTTCTGCAATCACTGTATCGATTCCAAGCTCACGTTGTATCGCCTCTGCTGTTTGCTTATGATCCCCTGTGAGCATAATCACTTCAAGACCCAAGCGCTTCATTTCACGAATTGCCTGCGCACTTGTAGGTTTTACCACATCGGCCACTGCAATCATTCCGATTATTTCTTTTTCATCAGCAAATAGAAGTGGTGTTTTGCCTTCTTCTGCCAATTGTTCCATGATAGGATATATTTTTTGAAGAGGAATTCCATTTTCTTCCATTAATCTTCCATTTCCGGCCAGATACTCTTTTCCCCCAATTTTTGCACAGATTCCTTTTCCGGCAATGGCTTTGAAATCACTGGTGGCAAGGAATGTAATATGTTTCTTCTTTGCCTCCTCCATAATTGCCTCTGCCAATGGATGTTCACTTTTCGCCTCCAGGGATGCGGCAATCTGTAGAAATTGATTTTTCTCCATTCCATTCGTCTGAATATCCGTCACTATCGGTTTCCCCTGCGTAATTGTCCCCGTTTTATCCAACACCACGCTGTGAATATTATGAGTCACTTCCAACGCTTCTCCCGATTTGATCAGAATACCGTTTTCCGCTCCCTTTCCGGTTCCCACCATAATGGCCACAGGGGTAGCAAGGCCAAGAGCACACGGGCAAGAAATTACCAAAACACTAATGGCACATGATAAGGCAAACTCAAAATCAGCGCCTACCGCCAGCCATATAATTGCTGTCAATAAAGAAATTCCCATAACAATCGGCACGAATACCCCCGCAATCCGATCTGCAATTTTCGCAATGGGTGCTTTCGTGGCACTGGCATCTTCTACCAAACGAATAATCTGGGCAAACGTGGTGTCATCGCCCACCTTTGTCCCTCTTACGCGGATAAACCCTGCTTTATTGATGGTCGCAGCAATAACCAAATCTCCTTTTTGTTTTTCCACAGGAATACTTTCCCCTGTAATTGCTGCTTCATCTACACTGGTTGATCCGTCTAGGATAATCCCATCCACTGGAATCCTTTCCCCCGGTCTGATCAACACCACATCTCCCACCATTACCTGTTCAATGGGAATCTGAATTTCCTGTCCGTCCCGTTCTACGACAGCGAACTTTGGTGCCAAATCCATAAGTTTTGTAATCGCTTCGCTCGTTTTTCCTTTTGAACTGGCCTCCAAATACTTCCCCACATTAATCAGGGCCAAAATCATAACAGCCGACTCGAAATACAAATCATGTTGGTACTGATGTACCAAATCAAAATCCTGAATTCCCAGCCCATATCCCATACGATAAATAGCAAAGATGCCATATACAAGAGAAGCGGCCGACCCGACAGCAATCAACGTATCCATATTGGGTGCCCGATGAATCAATGCTGAAAATCCCCTTGTATAATATGCCTTATTAATCATCACTACCGGCAGACACAATAAAAATTGGGTCATGGCAAACCCCACTGCATGTTCCGTACCGGACAAAAAAGCAGGAAGAGAAAGCCCTACCATATGTCCCATAGAAACATACATAAGCGGAACCAAAAAAACAAACGATAAAATCAATCGTTTTTTCATCTGTTTTTTTTGCACTTCCATGGGATTTGACACTTCTATGGATTTTCCCTCTGACCGCTCATTCTTTATTCTCTGATCTTTGGATTTCACACTGGCACCATACCCGGCTTTTGTCACCGCCGCGATAATCATCTCTTCCGATACTTTACTTTCATCATAATCTGCCTGCATACTATTCGTCAAAAGATTTACACTGACTTCCTGTATACCATCCAAATGACGAACACATTTCTCCACGCGGGAAGAGCACGCCGAACATGTCATACCCGTTATATCAAATTTCTGCTTCAATCGCTTTTCCCTCCCTTTCCTATATAATGAAATGATCTCTTCATCATTTTAAAATTTTTCCTAACATGGAAACCAATTCATCAATTTTTTCTTCCTGTTCTTCCTCTGTCTGTGCATTTTTTACACAGCTTTTCAAATGGGCCGTGAGAATTTCCTTATTTGCTTTATTCAAAATCGCCTCTGTTGCCATCAGCTGTTGGGAGATCTCAATACAATATCGATCCTCTTCTACCATTCGAAGAATTCCTTCCAGCTGTCCCTTAGCCGTTTTTAACAAACGATTAATTTTTTCCTTATCTGCCTGCATTCCTTCCTCCTATCACCACACCCCCCTGGGGTGTTTTTATTGATTGTTAGTCTAGCATAACATTTTTCTTTTGTCAACATTTTTATCACTATCTCAGTTTACACATATGGCAAAGCAACATCATATTCCAACAATAACTGTCGCCATTGTTTTACTCTTTTTCTATTTTAATAATATGATGTTGGGGCCAAAAGTCCCCAACTATGATGCCTGCAGGATTGTTCCGTGCTGCGCACTCCACAATCCTGCCCAATATTCGCATATCGTGAAATATACATCCCACTTTTATGCTCATATCGGGGCGGGTTTCAAGGTCTTTTATCCACTTATGAGCAAGCTCATGTGGATGAAAGACCTTGAAACCCTGGCAGCATAATATATGAAAAAAGATCGCACAGTTTTTTCTGGCGATCTCCTTTTTATTTCCTCTATTTTTCTTTATCAGTAACAGTTCATCCCACGCCATTCGTAAAACCGCACTGCGTGCTTACTGTGGCTGTCGCCACTGTTTTACTCATGAACGGGCGCTCAGTTCATAGGTCTGAGCGTTCGAAAAATTATGCAAGCATATTTTTCGAACGTTACAGACCTATGTCTGAACTGTTATCTTTATCATAATATTCCAGGAATGAATGCTTGACTCCCTGATGCTCCCATCCGATCATGGTATCCAACTTTACATTATGAGAACCTCGAAAAATATTACTATCAATAAATGGACTGACATTTCGTAGACGCTCAATCAATTCTTTCATTTCCTGTCTCTTGGAAGACGTATTGGGATCCTCCATGGCCACATTCTCTGTAAATCTGCATGCACATTGAATAAATGTCAAATCATTATAATTTTTCCATGCAATAATATCTGCCTCTTTTATCAGATACATAGGCCGAATCAATTCCATTCCGGGGAAATTACTACTATGCAGTTTTGGCATCATGGATTTCATCTGTCCACTATATAATAGACTCATCAGTGTCGTCTCAATGACATCATCAAAATGATGTCCCAAGGCAATTTTATTACATCCCAACTGTTTGGCATAATTATAAAGGTATCCACGGCGCATTCTGGCACACAAATAGCAGGGAGAATCCTCAATGTTTTCCACTACAGAGAAAATTTCCGTTTCAAATATCCGTATAGGAATATTTAATATACGTGCATTCTCCTCAATCTGCCAGCGATTTCTTTCATTATATCCGGGATCCATGACGATAAATTCCAAACCAAAGTCAAATTTTCCGTGGCGCTTAATTTCCTGCAAAAGTTTTGCACAAAGCATAGAATCTTTTCCCCCAGAAATACAGACGGCAATCCGATCTCCCGGCTGAATCAGCGCATATTCATTCACTGCATTTGTAAATTTGCACCAGATACTTTTTCTGAATTTTTTTATAATACTGCGCTCAATTTCCTGGTAACGTTCCATCCTTTATCCAATTCCTTTCTATATTTACATTTTTCCTTTGCTCAGTTGACGAACCACTTCCCCAGCAATCATAAGACCGGCAACAGATGGCACAAAAGCTACACTTCCCGGTACCGGATGTCGTCCTGCAGATTCTTTTAATTCCACTTCATTTAACACAGCAGGAGCTTCTTTCGAATATAAAACTTTACATTTTTTTATTCCTCTGGCCTTTAATTCTTTTCTCATGACCCTGGCCAACGGACACATACTGGTTTTTCCAATATCTGTAATTTCCAGCTGATGGGGATTCAATTTATTTCCTACTCCCATGCAACTTATAATAGGTATATTATACTTCCATGCATGTTCAATCAAAAGTAACTTCGCCGTTACCGTATCCACAGCATCCACGATATAATCATACTTTTCAAATGGAAATGCATCTTGATTGGATGTATCATAAAAGCAGGCATACGTGTTGACAATAAGTTCCGGATTAATATCCAAAAGTCTATTTTTCATGACTTCCACTTTGATTTTTCCAACGGTGCTGTGAAGAGCCATGATTTGACGATTGATATTCGTAATGCTGACTTTATCATGATCAATCAAGTCCAACGTTCCTACACCGCTTCTCCCCAATGCTTCCACCACATAAGAACCAACCCCGCCGACCCCAAACACAGCAACTCTGCTCTCTGCAAGCCGATTCATTGCCTCTCTCCCTAAAAGTCGTTCTGTTCTGGAAAATTCATCCATTCTAATGCCTCCCATTTTTTCTGAATGCCACATAAATCCATAAAAATCGTACCATCATTATAAAAAAATAAACTCTTTTCTGTCAAGCCTTTATTGACTTCCCCCATTCCCTATAGTACACTGAGACTATTGGATATAGAATTAAGCTGATTTAACAGTGATTCTTTTCTAAACGAATATAAACATTTGGGAGGATAAGCATTTGTATTCTTATAGTACTTCACAATGGCTTCTCTTTTTTTATGTATATTGTTTTCTTGGATGGTGTTTTGAATCCTCTTATGTATCCATAAAAAATCACCGATTAGTTAACCGCGGTTTTATGCGCGGTCCTTTTTTGCCGCTGTATGGATCTGGTGCAATCATAATGTTATTTCTTGCCAAACCATTTCCCGATCAGCCAATTCCTATGTTTTTTTCCGGTATGATTGGTGCCACTATCCTGGAATATATTACCGGTGTTTGTATGGAAGCTTTGTTCAAGGTTCGTTATTGGGATTACAGCAATAAAAAATTCAATTTTCAGGGACAGATTTGTCTTTCCTCCAGTATTGCCTGGGGAGTATTAACGATTATTTTAAACAATTGGATTCATAAACCAGTAGAACATTTTATCCTGCTTTTATCTCCATTTGCTTTGCATACTTTGGTTTCCATCCTTACCCTTTTACTTTCTGCAGACTTTATTACCGCTTTTAAAACTGCCTTAGACCTGCGCAAAGATTTGGAAGGTATGACTACTGTGAAGAATGATCTCAAATCCTTACAAAATCGATTAGATATATTATTCTCAAAAGCAGGAATCAACCGGACACCAAAAAAGACAGATCCCATTCTCTCTGGTTCCTCCGGTTCTTTTACTTCTCGTTTCCAGGCACTTTCTGCCAAACTGGATACCTTAAAAAATCGGGCTGACAGCTTGGCCGAAGATGTAAAAAGCGAATTTATCGATTTGAAAGAACGTTTGGATTCCATTTCCCAACGTCAAAAACAATTTCAAAAACACATGAACTTTTTTAAGAGAGATATGATAAAAAGCAATCCTACTATTACTTCCAAACGCTACAAAGCAGAACTGGAATATTTGAAAAAGTATCTGTCTGAACAATCAAAACGAAAGAAAAATGATGAGCATTAAAATACCAAAATATCAAGTTCATCTGCTATCACACGTTTTACTTCTTACAAAATTGTTATAAGTTTGTAAGAAGTTTTTTCTTGTATTTTCAGAAACATTTTTTATAATAAATATAATTAATAGCAGATAACATAGGGGCATGTTGTGCCCCTACATCATAAACATATCCCTGTATACAAGGATACATATTGATTAATTGCGGAGGAGAATACCATGGATATATCTGACCTTTTTTCCCTTATGGGAATCATTTTAAGCTTTATCCTTAGCCTTTGTTTTATTTACCGCATCGTCTATTTCCTTATTGGTTTATTCGGACGATTAACTGTGCACGATACGGATCACCGGTATCGCTATGGCATTCTGATATCCGCACGAAATGAAGAAACCGTAATTTCCGATTTGATACATAGCATACAAAAACAAGATTACCCGGCTGATCTTATAACCATATTTGTAATTGCCGATAATTGTACCGATCACACAGCCGCTGTTGCAAGGAAAGCCGGGGCCCATGTTTATGAACGCTTTAACCGCATAAAAATAGGAAAAGGATATGCGTTAAACGAATTACTTCAGCATATTGAACAGGACTTTTCTCTTTCTTCTTTTGACGGCTTTTTTGTCTTTGATGCGGATAATGTTTTAGAACCGAATTATATTTCAGAAATGAATCGTACCTTCCATCAGGGATATCGCATTGTTACCAGTTATAGAAATTCAAAAAATTTTTCTTCCAACTGGATTTCTTCCGGTTATGCCATCTCATTTTTACGGGAAGCACGATATCTTAACAAAGCTCGAATGCTGACTCATAATAGCTGTCTGATTTCCGGCACCGGATTTTTAGTACATCGTGAAATACTTGCAAACAACAATGGATGGAAACATTATCTTTTAACAGAGGATATTGAATTTTCTGCCGATATGATTTTGCACGGCGAAACCATTGGATATTGCGAAAATGCAATCTTATATGATGAACAGCCCACTGATTTAAAAACTTCATGGAAACAGCGAATGCGCTGGTCAAAGGGATTTTATCAGGTTTTTTATCACTATGGAGCTTCTCTCCTGAAAACTCTGATTAAAAAGAAACATTTCGCTTGTTACGATATGTTTATGACTTTAATTCCCGGTATTATTTTTTCTTTCTTGGGACTTTTTTTCTCGATGTTATCTGTTCTGCTAGCTGTTTTTGATCAGCACGCCGCTGCTTACGTCATTGATTTTGACTTTCAGACCATTTTCATCGGCGGTGTCAGCGGATACTTATCCCTTGCCTTTCTTGCTCTTGTAACTGTTTTAACAGAATGGAAACGTATTCGCTGCAAAACATCCAGAAAAATAATGGCAATATTTACATATCCGCTATTTATGGCCACTTATATTCCGATTGCAGTTATTGCTCTCTTTAAAAAAGTGGAATGGACACCGATTCCCCATTCCTACAGAATGGATGTTAAAACCATCGGACAGGGAAAACATTAATCCCAGTACAATTTGTAACTATTCAGAGCCTCATAGAGGCGCTTTTGCGATTGGCTCTGAATAGTTACTATAATATTAACAAAAAAGAGTACTGCCAAACGATCGCTCCAGAAATGCCTTTCTATTCTTGCATTATTTCTGGCTCGGAATCCATTTCGCAGTACTCTTTTATTTATCTATATCACATCACATGTCAACGTCTCCTCCCCCGAAGAAACGCCTGCCCTTTTTCATACATTTAATCATTGTTCTGATTAATACAATTGATCAATCCTTCAGCGGCAATGATTTTTTGCATAAATGGCGGAAACGCCTGTCCCTGGAACTGTGTATTTTTGGTGCGGTTATAAATGATTCCGCTATCAAAATCAATCTCTACTTCATCACCATCTTCAATTCCTTTACTCGCTTCTGGACATTCAATAATCGGAAGACCGATATTAATGGCATTGCGATAAAAAATACGGGCAAAGGTTTCAGCAATCACACAGCTTACCCCTGCTGCTTTAATGGCAATGGGCGCATGTTCTCTGGAAGAACCACATCCAAAGTTCTTATCTGCCACGATAATATCACCTTTATGTACACGATTCACAAAATCCTTATCAATGTCTTCCATACAATGTTTTGCCAATTCAGCCGGATCTGATGAATTTAAGTATCTTGCCGGAATAATAACATCGGTATCCACATTATCTCCGTATTTAAAAACAATTCCTTTTGCCTGCATCCTTCTTCCTCCTATAATCCCAACTCTTCCGGTCCGGAAATTTTTCCAGTTACTGCACTGGCTGCCGCCACTGCCGGACTAGCCAAATAAACTTCACTGGAGACATGTCCCATACGTCCGACAAAATTACGGTTTGTCGTCGAAACGCATCGTTCATTTTCTGCCAGGATTCCCATATATCCACCAAGACATGGTCCACAGGTTGGTGTGCTGACTACTGCCCCCGCCTTAATAAAGGTCTGAACCAATCCTTCTTCAATAGCCTGTAAATAAATCTTCTGTGTCGCCGGAATCACAATACAGCGCACACCTTTTTTTACCGGAAAGCGTTCCAATATGGAAGCTGCCACCCGCAAATCATCAATTCGGCCATTGGTACAGGATCCAATGACTACCTGATCGATAGAAATTTCTTCACACTCATCAATGGTTTTTGTATTTTCTGGTAAGTGTGGGAAAGATACGGTCGGTTTTAACTGACTTAAATCAATTGTATACACTTCATCATATTCAGCATCTTCATCTGCTTCGTATACCTTGAATTCCTTTGTTGCATGCCCCTTCATATATGCAATTGTTTTATCATCCACTGGAAAAATACCATTTTTTCCGCCTGCCTCAATAGCCATATTTGCTATTGTAAAACGATCATCCATAGAAAGATTAGCAACACCCGGTCCGGTAAATTCCATAGACTTATACAAAGCTCCGTCTACACCGATCATTCCGATAATGTGCAGGATAACATCCTTACCACTCACCCATTTACTTGGTTTTCCCTTTAATACAAATTTAATAGCACTTGGAACTTTAAACCAGGCTTTTCCGGTAGCCATACCGGCAGCCATATCGGTACTTCCCACACCAGTGGAAAACGCACCGAGCGCACCATATGTACAGGTATGTGAATCAGCACCGATTACCACATCACCTGCTACCACCAATCCTTTTTCCGGTAAAAGAGCATGCTCAATTCCCATTTCTCCTACGTCAAAAAAATTGCTTACATTATTTTTACATGCAAATTCCCGTACACACTTACAGTGTTCTGCTGACTTAATATCTTTATTTGGTACAAAATGATCCAAAACCAGTGCAATTTTATCCTTATCAAATACACCCTTTTTTTCAAATTTTTCCATTTCATGAATAGCCACTGGGGAAGTAATATCATTTCCCAGTACAAGATCCAAATTTGCTTCAATGAGCTGGCCTGCCTTTACTTCTTCCAATCCCGCTGCGGCAGCTAAGATTTTCTGTGTCATTGTCATTGCCATGAGACATTTCCTCCCAAACAGATCTGTTACGATTCCACTTTTCCAGATAAATCTCTTGAGAATCGTAATAAAACCTTTCTATTTTATTTATTGTTGTTATTTTAGCATATTATATGCTATAATAGAAATACATATTATGAATATATTATATTCTTTATAGTTATGAAAAAATTGCAAAATAACAGAGCAATCCCTTTCATATATTCATTATCATAAGAAAGGTAAGGTATTTTTATGATTGAACAAAATCTATCACTCTATCGTATTTTCTATACAGTTGCCAATACCGGCAATATATCCAAAGCTGCCAGAGAACTTTATATCAGTCAACCTGCCATCAGCAAATCCATCAGCAAACTGGAATCCAGTATGCAGACACCGCTTTTCATCCGCAGTTCCCGTGGTGTAACTTTAACCAGTGAAGGTCAGCTTCTATATGAACATGTAAAAACTGCTTTTGAAGCATTAAGCCGCGGTGAAAATGAATTAACCCGAATCAAAAAACTGGGCATCGGTCACATTCGAATTGGTGTCAGTACAACCATATGTAAATATCTGTTAATGCCCTATTTGAAACAATACATAGCCCAATATCCCCATATCATGGTCACCGTAGAAAATCAAGCCACAGCCCAAACCATATCCATGTTGGAACAGCAACATATTGATATTGGTATTATTGCAGCACCCAGAACCTTAAAAAATATTCAGTTTACTCCGATTGCTAAATTTGAAGATGTTTTCGTAGCCAGCCCGTCATATTTAGAAAATCTCAAAATAAGAGAAGGCACTCTAACTGATTACTTCAGTCAGGGTACCTTCATGCTCCTGGATCAGAAAAATATGACCCGCCATTATATTGATTCTTACTTAAACGAACAACAAATCAGCATCCATCATCTGCTTGAAGTATCCACTATGGATCTGATCATCGAATTTGCCAAAATCGGCCTGGGGATCGGATGTTGTATCAAAGAAGCTGTTTCTGAAGAACTTCATCACAATACGCTTGTACAGATTCCTCTGGAAACTCCTATTCCCAAACGTACCATCGGATTTGCTACTGCTTCCGGTGTTCCCGTTACACAAGCCATGCAAAACTTTATTGACCTTTTACAAACATCCTGATTGTAATCCCGTCTGTTCAATTTGTCGGTTCAGACGGGATATCTTCTTTTAAGCTTTCCATATTATCTTTCATATCATCGCCCAGACTTTCTGCTCCGTCTTTCATATCTTCTCCAATGCTTTCCAGTATCCCCTCACTGTTCTCTTCCTCTGTATTGGTCCATTCTTCTGTAATGGATTCTTTCGTGGCAGTGATATCTGTTTCCTTCGTATCTGAAAAAGAACAAGCGGAAAATATACATACCGAAGCCATCATAAGTGCCAGTAATATAGCCCTCTTTTCTTGTTTCATAAAAAGACTCCTTTCTTTGATCATACTGTCTCATTACCCATTGTAGTATGTCCAGAAAAGAGTCTTTTTATAAATTAATATCTGTTTTTATGATTCACTTATATATGCAAGCATATTTTCCAAAGAATCTTTTTCAATTAAGTTAACCGCTTTGGAATCACCGACTCCCACATAATAATAATTTCCGGAATCATCCAGATTACCCACATGGAGAATAGAAGATCCCTCTTCCTCCTCTGTCGCAAATTCCACGGTAATCACGGTCTCACTTGCCTCATCCAATCCATATTGTGCCCGATCGTCTCCCTCTACTTTATAGTTGACACACGATGCCACGCTGGCAGAACCAACCGAGTTGATAGCAATATTCAAATCTGTCTCATCTTCCAACTGTGTTTCTCCAGAATCCGTTACTTCAAACCATACCTGTTGCGTTTCTGCTTCTGTACTTTCTGTTTCCGTTCCTTCTTCTGTTTCTGAAACTGTCTCCTCTGTTGTCTCCGCTTCGGCTTCTGTTTCTGCTTCCGTCTCAGCTTCCACCTCTTTCTTTACAAACTTCACCTGCGTTCCATTTTTTTCAACCGTCACAGATGTTGCCTGTGCTGAAGTGACAGAAATGACTGTATCAAGCTGAAGCAAATCATCCAATGTATAATCCGTATAATTTACGATGGAATCAGCAATCGTGTAAATCGTATCGTCCCCTTCTACCATCGCATAGTAATCTCCGGTATACTCGTTCACATTACCGATCTTCAATGTTTTTGTGTTGCCCTCAGAATCTTCTGCTGTAACAGTTTTCGTCACCTGATCCAAACCAAACTGCGACAAATCCGTCGTATCATCCAGTTTTCTATTTGCACTCATGTCCTTCATAGCATTTGCAATGGAATTAATACGATTCTGTATTAACGGGAAATCTTCCTGCTCCAGACAGATCCATTCATCCTCCCGCTTTTCAAAAGAGAGAGAGGCTGTTTCATTGTCATACGATACGGCTACCACATCATCCATTTGGATCATGGGGATACTTTCCTCTTCCGCCTGAGTTTCTTCATTCATCTGCGCCTCACTGTATTTTGAAACCCCAAAATACACACCACATACTACAACCAGCATTGCCAGCAGGACAACGAGCGTATTTCTTTTTTTCTTTTTTGCCATATTCTGCCTCCATTTTCCTGTCTTTATGCTCTTCTTCTTCGTATCCAAACAACGAAACCACCCAGAAGCAGTACTGCCGGAATAACTCCAAGGAACAATGAGCTCCAAACTCCCGTCGATGCAAATGTATTTCTGGATTCTTCCAGGCTCTTTGCCGGAATAGAAATATTTGTTACATCATCGAAGTTAGCGGTAAGAACATTCATAAACTCTGTTAAGTTTGCAATATTACTGAACTGAGATGTGATACTGTCATAAATCATACTGTCCACAGTCAGTACTGTCAGCCTTCCTACCTCCTGTTCTTCACCCTCTCCGTCCGTTTCTGATGTATCTGCACTTTCTGTTTCAGCCGATGTTTCCTCTGTATCAGCATTGTCACCCGATGTTTCCGAATCCTGACTTTGTGCTCCCTGATTTGCTACTTCAGCAACAACTCCCAGATAATAGGTTCCCTGGTTCTGCGATTCTTCCGTAATTTCATAGGCTTCCGAAGTCGTACTCATAAATTTTTCCAGTGTAACTCCCTCTGGCAATTCTTCATCCAATGTCATACCCTTTACACTGGAAACCAGAATCAAATCATCAGAAGTCAGATCACCATTAACATCACTGGATACCAATGTAGGGAAGAAATTATATACACTGCGGCTCTGTGAATAATATCTTGTGGGCTCAGCAATATATCCTTCTGTCATATTCATTCCATAAGTCTTCATTACTTCATCATAATTATCCAGTTTATCTTCTGTCGCAGTACGGATAATCATAACTTTTCCGCCATTGTTGATATAATCTAACAGCGCAGTCTTCTCATCATCAGCCAAATCCTTTGTCGGCGCGTTGCTGATTAAAAGATCACAATCTTCCGGAATTTCCCCATCTGTCAACATATTGTAGTCTTCTGTTGTCATATTTGCTTTTTCGATCAACTCCTCAAGATCAACGGAAAATTCCTGTTCATCATGACCATTCATCATATAAATTTTCTTAGTGTCTTCTGATGTCACCAGATCAATGGCGCTGGTCAGCTGTCCTTCTCCATCGAACTCTTTCTCTGTAGCATTTCCTCCATAATAGTAATTGGAGTAATCGTATACAATGATATCATTAAAATCAATTACCGTAGATTTTCCTGTTTCCGGACAAGACACTACCAGACTATAAGAATCCACATTATACTCTGTCAAAACGGATGGATGAAGTACCGGATCCAGATATTCCACGCTGATGTGACTGGATAAATCACTGTATCTGCTTAAAAACTGTTCAATACGGCTATCTACTTTTCCAGTCTCAGCGATAACCTTCACTTCTACATCTTTATCCAAAGAAGCCAGCATTGTTTCTGTCGTCTCACCCACAGAATATAAAAGCTTATCACTCATATCCACATTGGTCCACGTAGTCGGCAGTTTGCTGACAATCATATTCAAAACAACAACAATTGCAATAACCAATACAATCATGCCCGCACTGAAGCTGCCATTTTTAAACTGTGTATTGGTAAATAATTTTTTCAATTTGCTCACGTTTCTGCCCTCCTAACTCCATCTTCTCTTCTGAACGACCTGAACTGTCAGGAATATTAAAACAAAAATTACAGACAGATAATAGAACAGACCGCTAAAATCAAATACAAATGTATACATAACCGTATCCAGACTTGTTGTAAAACTAAGTTTCTCCAAAACTCCTGGCAAAAGATTTTCAAACACGTCTGGTTTTATCAAATAAAGTATGACACAGGCTACGATACCAAGGGCACTGATTCCTCCTGAAATAATCCAATTCTTCGTAAAGAAATATAGAATCAGGCAGAGCAATACCAGCAAAATCAAACAACCTACAAAAGACCCCATGGCTGTCGTTGGAATGTATCCTGTCAGACTGGACATAAAATACAGTAACAGGAGTACACCCAGTGTTCCAACTGCTGCAATAACCGGACTTTCTGTCAGCGCAGAAATCAGCATACCTATTGCAATAAAAACACATCCACACACAAAAAATATAAATATTCCGGCATAATCACTTACCAAATGTCCGGAACCACCAAATGTTACAATCACAGGACACATACAGAAAATAAGGCAAGTAATAGCAAAAACGGTAACCATTGAGAGATATTTCCCCAAAATCATCTGATTCACAGTTATGGGAGAAGTCAAAAGCAATTGATCCGTTTTGGAACGCCGTTCTTCTGATAAACTTCGCATGGTTAATATCGGAACCAGCAATATATAGATAAATAATGTGGATCCCAACGCATAAGAAAAATATTGGTATCCAGCATTCAAATTATAAACCATGAAATAAATACCGGTAAATATGACCGCAACAGCAATAAAAATCGGTCCGATCATGGAAGTAAAATAAGATTTTAATTCTCTTTTATAAATCGCTAACATCTTACTGCTCCTCCTTCTTTGTATCTTCCATAAATTCTGCGGACAGATCTTCATTTATATCCACAAATTCTCCCGGCATTTCTTCTTTTCCAGCCGCATCCGTAAATTCTTTAGCATAATCCTCTTCCTGTTCCGCTGCTTCCCGCTCTTTTCTCGCTTTTTCATCATCAGCCGTCAATTCCATAAATACATCTTCCAATGAAACTCTGCTGCTTGTCATCATGAGAATCGGGCAATTCGCTTTCGCAAAACCAAAGAACAATGCTTCCCTAATATCCGTATTTTCCTTTACATTTAATGAAACCGCCATCACATTTTCCTCTTCCGACGGTTTCATAGTCACGGATGTAACATCTTCCATAGCATCGATTACTTCATGAATCTGTTCTTCTGTTCCTTTGATTCTAAGATCCAGCATATGGGATGCATCCATCATTTTAATCAAATTTTCCGGTGTATCGCTGGCTGCTAATTTTCCATGGGAAATAATCATGATATGATCGCAGACTTCACTGACCTCCGACAAAATATGTGAACTTAAAATAACTGTATGTTCCTTTGCCAAACTGCGAATCAAATCACGTATTTCAATGATCTGCTTTGGATCCAATCCTACCGTAGGCTCATCCAGAATAATTATCTTTGGCATTCCCATAATTGCCTGTGCCAAACCGACACGCTGCTTATAACCTTTAGAAAGGTTACGTATCATACGTCCTGCCACCGGAAGTAACCCGGTCATTTCCATGGATTTCTGCACACATTCTTTTCTCTTACTCTTTTCAATTTGCTTCACTTCTGAAACAAAACGCAGATATTCCTCCACCATCATATCCATGTACAATGGAGGTAATTCCGGCAAATAGCCAATGCATTTCTTTGCTTCTTCAGGCTCAGACAAAATATCATGACCATCAATTAATACTTCCCCTTCTGTGGCTCCAATATAGCCAGTCATAATATTCATGGTGGTAGATTTTCCTGCACCATTTGGTCCTAAAAAACCGTAGATCTGTCCATCTTCCACCTGAAAGCTCAGATGATCCACTGCGACATGATCGCCGTAGCGTTTAACAAGATTTCTTACTTCAATCACAATAGGCTCCTCCTACTTTACTTTTAATTATAAATAATGTAAGGAAAAATTGTGTTCAATATGCAATCAAACTGTGTTTTATTTATGAGTAAACTGTGACTGAACTGTGAATCCCTGCCTTTTTGTTTTTCTTTGAAATACATTTGTATCTATATCAAAAACGATATTGCATATACGTTTTTATGATTTTCATTAAATTTCCTAAGAATTTTCCCATAAACCCTTGACGAAACAGTATTTAATGAGTAGAATAGGGTTCAAATCAACTTTAATAAATTAAAGTGATAATTTCCTATATAACACACGATTCCGAATATCCATTTTTTTCTATATTTATACAAAAATATGATTTTTAGAAAATGTGTGCATAAACCGGCATAAGATTTCTTTCGGTTTCTATAATAATACTATAATCCAAAATCGTTTTGGAATTTATGGAACTGCATTTTGGGAGAATGGAGGTAATTATGAGTAGAGTTTATAATTTTTCCGCAGGACCGGCTGTATTGCCAGAAGAAGTACTGCAGGAAGCAGCAGTTGAGATGTTAGATTATAGAGGATGCGGTATGTCCGTTATGGAAATGAGTCACCGTTCCCATGCATTCGATACCATCATCAAAGAAGCAGAAGCAGATTTACGTGAGTTAATGGGAATACCCAAACAGTATAAAGTGCTTTTCCTTCAGGGCGGTGCATCCCAGCAGTTTGCTATGATTCCCATGAATCTGATGAAAAACAAAGTGGCTGATTATATTGTAACCGGTCAATGGGCAAAAAAAGCCTGGCAGGAAGCCCAAAAATATGGAACAGCCAACTGCATTGCTTCCAGTGCTGACCGCACATTTTCTTACATACCCGATTGCAGTGATCTGCCAATCAGTGAACAGGCGGATTACGTATATATCTGTGAAAACAATACCATTTATGGTACAAAATTCAAAACTCTTCCCAACACAAAGGGAAAACCACTCGTTGCTGATGTTTCTTCCTGTTTTCTGTCTGAACCTGTGGATGTCACAAAATACGGATTACTCTATGGCGGAGCACAGAAAAACATTGGACCTGCCGGTGTTGTTATCGCTATCATCCGTGAAGATCTCATCACCGATGATGTTCTCGACGGTACCCCAACTATGTTAAAATATAAAACCCATGCTGATGCCGACTCTCTCTACAATACTCCTCCCTGCTATGGCATTTATATTTGCGGAAAAGTATTTAAATGGCTGAAAAAGCAGGGCGGTCTGTCTGCCATGAAGGCCTATAACGAAGAAAAAGCTTCTATTCTCTATGATTTTCTGGATAACAGTGACATGTTTTCCGGAACTGTGGAAAAAAATTCCCGCTCCCTGATGAACGTTCCGTTCGTCACGGGAAATAAAGAACTGGACGCCAAATTTATCAAAGAAGCGGAAGAATCCGGTTTTGTAAATCTAAAGGGACACCGCAGCGTAGGCGGCATGCGTGCAAGCATTTACAATGCTATGCCCATTGAAGGGGTAAAAGCACTGGTTTCCTTTATGAAAAAATTTGAAAAAGAAAATTAAGGGGGGGAAGACTATGTTTCACTATACTTGCCTGAATCCCATAGCGGATGTCGGTTTAAACAAAATGACGGATTTGTATCAAAAAACAGATGATATAAAAGAGGCAGACGCCGTACTTGTCAGAAGCGCGTCCATGCACGATATGGAGTTGCCTGATTCTTTATGTGCTGTTGCACGGGCCGGAGCAGGAGTAAATAATATTCCTTTGGATACTTGTGCACAGAAAGGAATTGTTGTTTTTAATACCCCCGGTGCCAATGCCAATGGTGTAAAAGAGCTGGTACTGGCTGGTATGCTTTTGGCTTCCAGAGATCTGAAAGGCGGCATGGACTGGGTACTGGAAAATAAGGATGATCCTGCCATAGGAAAAACCATGGAAAAGGCAAAAAAGAAATTTGCCGGAAAAGAAATTCAGGGAAAGAAACTGGGCGTTATCGGATTGGGAGCCATCGGTGTTCTTGTGGCTAATGCTGCTGCACACCTGGGGATGGAAGTTTATGGCTGCGATCCCTATCTTTCCGTAGAAAACGCATTAAAAATGTCCAGAAGTATCACACTGGTAAAAAGTCAGGAAGAACTTTTCACTTCCTGTGATTTTATCACGCTTCATGTTCCGCTTCTGGACAGCACCAGACATTTAATCTGCCGGGAGACTCTTAACAAAATGAAAAAAGGATCCATCCTTCTGAATTTTGCCAGAACAGAATTGGTGGATGACGATGCATTGGAAGAGGCATTACAATCCGGACAGCTCTCCCGCTATGTCACCGATTTTCCTGATTGTCGAATCGCCGGTCTTCCTCATGTAATTGCCTTTCCTCATCTTGGAGCATCTACAGAAGAATCAGAAGATAACTGTGCTGTAATGGCAGTTCAGGAACTGATGGATTATTTGGAAAATGGAAATATTGTTAATTCTGTCAATTATCCTTCCTGCTCCCTTGGCAAAGCAGAAAAACCGACCCGTATCTGCATCGCCCATAAAAATGTCCCGGGAATGATCAGTCAGTTTACTTCACTGATCGGAGAATACCAATTAAATATCTGTGATATGATTTCAAAAAGCCGTAATGATTACTCCTATGCCATGTTCGATTTGGACCATACCCTGCCCGATGGCTTTACCGAAAAATTATTGAACATGGATGGAATCTTAAAAGTACGAATTATAGAATCGAATTGAAAGAAAGGGATATCCTATCATGGCTATTATTAAACCATTCCGTGCTATACGCCCGGCTCCTATGTATGCCAGTCAGGTGGCAGCACTCCCCTATGATGTCTATAACAGAAAAGAAGCCAAAGAGGCCGTTCAGGGAAATCCATTATCTTTTCTGAATATTGACCGACCGGAGACACAATTTGAAGATGATGTTGACATGTATGATCCTAAGGTATACGAACAGGCCAAGATCCTTTTCCAGCAACAGATTCAAAAACAAATTTATCAAAAAGACCCAAAGGCTGGATATTATATTTACGAATTAACCATGGATGGACGGATTCAGACAGGAATCGTAGCCTGCAGTTCTATCGATGATTATCTGAATCAAGTCATTCGACGGCATGAAAACACACGGGAAGAAAAGGAAATTGACCGGATCCATCATGTAGACATTTTAAACACACAAACCGGTCCCATATTCTTGGCATATCGTTCCAATGAAACGATTTCTTCCATCATAGAAAAAGTAAAAGCCTATCCGCCTCTGTACGACTTTACCAGCAGTGATAAAATCAGTCACCGTGTATGGCGTATTGCAAAACCTGAACTGATAGAAGCACTTTATTGTACATTTTCAGAAATTCCCAATACATACATCGCGGATGGTCATCACAGAGCTGCCTCTGCTGTCAAAGTAGGATTAAAACGCAGGAAAGAACATCCTGACTATAGCGGAGAAGAAGAATTTAATTATTTTCTATCCGTTCTTTTTCCGGATGACCAACTTAAAATTCTTCCGTACAATCGTGTAGTCCGGGATTTAAATGGTCTATCTGCAGAAGATTTTTTATCAAAAGTAGAACGGGTATTTACTCTTCACCCTTCTTCCGTTCCGGTTCAACCGGAAAAAAAGGGAGTGTTCGGACTTTACTTCAATCATACATGGTATCGCATGGTTATCAAAGAAGAATATCAGACTACCGATCCCGTAGATGGATTGGATGTTTCACTTCTTCAAAACCATCTTCTCAATCCTATACTGGGTATAGAAGATCCCCGCACCGATGAAAGAATCGAATTTGTAGGGGGAATCCGTGGATTAAACGAATTAGTGCAGCGCGTGGAGACCGACATGGCTGTTGCCTTTTCCATGTATCCCACAAGCATACAGGAATTATTTTCCGTGGCGGATGCCGGTCTTTTAATGCCCCCGAAGTCCACATGGTTTGAACCCAAACTTCGAAGTGGTTTGTTTTTCCATTCTCTATCTGAATAAGATACTTTATGCGTATGCAAGCATCCGCACACGACTCGTTGCCTACGCGTAAATAAAATAAATCCGGCAGAATGTTTTTTCTACACATTCTACCGGATTTATTTTTCATTACAGGCATATCAGTTGATTTTCACTCATTCGAATCTTATATCCTTTACCATTCCAGTCAAAAATTGCTACCGGCTCCTTATCCATCCATTGAATTTCAGGAACATGGATCGGCTTTGCTGCCTGCTCTTTAGGGAATGGCATAAGAATCACTGCGCTGACACACTGCGATTGCGATACCGTTTTTCTAAATCGCACAATCACAGAATCATGCCAGATATCATTTCCCGTTGAGACCTTTCCTAAAATTCGTTCTGCCGACCATCCCTCTGATATGGCAACAGTTAGATTAGATACATCTCTGTCATCCGTTACCACCTGATTTTCATAAAAAGTTGTATTCATGCGATCCGTATGGAAATTTAATTCCACCGTTTGTCCCTGCTCCAATCCGTATACCCAATCCATAACCAAAACAAACTGATTATCCACCAATGCGATTCCACGTCTGCAAACAACAGGATCATAATTCCGATGCTCTGAAACGGCCCAGCTCATTTCTGTCGTTTCACCAGCATTTACAATTTTTCCCTCTTTCTGTGGACCGTATTCCCAGGAACCTTTATATTCCCATGGATCACGACCATCAATATTCAAACAATTATGCCAGCGGATTCCTTTCATCCAGTAACGCTCTTCACAATCCTTGTATGTATAAATTCCCGGATCACATACAAGCGGTGAACCATATGCACTGAAATCAAAGCCACCCGGATCCATATGCGCATGCTGATTCTGGATTGGAGTACGGCATGCCGTCATCACACTAAGTGCCTGAGCATCCCATCCACTTCTAAAATAAACCTGATTCAGATCTTTCTGCCATGCAAAACAGGATTGCTTGGGTTGTTCAGAAACTACCTGTTTCAAATCCTCCGCCAATTGTTCCAGATCCGATATATTCCAAAGATTGGTTCTGAAATCTTCCATAATCGTCTCCATAGGATAAAACTGACGGGCTATTTTTAAATACTCTACCTTTCCAAAGGCCATATAACAGCCAACAGCAGCCAACGCCATGGTTTCCTTCAATGCCGTATGACTGTCCCCCCATGGAACATTTCCACCACATGGCCGGGTTGCCCACACAGAATGTGCAAACATCTTTTTCAACTGTTCTTTATAATGCATCGACACTTCAAATCCATATTTTTCTGCCAAATTCAGTTTCAAAGCAAACCAATAAACACATGCATTATGATAGGAAGGACACCCTTCTATCTGACCTCCGCAATCCGTTACCTGATGCTCCATACACCGCTCCAATTCCCGAATTGCATGCATCTTCCATGTTTCTGCGTCTTTCAAATCACTGAAAATGCATGAGAATGTCAGCAAACCAAGGTTTTCCATTAAATAATGGTTATGATCGGCTTTTGGCCATAACAGAGGAGAAATCTCATATAAAACTCTGCAATGTTCATATACCGTATTTAATAATTTTTCAAATAACTCTTCTGTAAATGCCGGTACATCCAATAAATGTTCGATAAGAAACGGCCATGAACGATATCCCCGAATTCCGACTTCCAATGCTCTCCAGCAGGAACATCCATCAAATGCCTGTGTATTATAACTGCCATCTTCCTTTCGAATCGGATGACAGGGGACTGTATCCAGCCAATTTTCCAATTCTTCCAATACCTTATTGGCATATTTCACTTCACCTGTGATCGAATAAGCCGTACACAACGTTATCCAGTGTTCCATACGATTCAACTGATATGTATATTCCGCATCTCCGCATGTATTCTTCTTCCACTCCGGCGGATTTCCCACAAAATAAGGTTCCGGTCCCGTACCCGGAAGAACCAGCATTCCCTTCATCGCCTGATCTGCCAGCTTTATGGTCTGCTTTGCCTCATTGGGAAATAACTGTTGAATCTGTTTTGCTTTATAGACCGCTTTTTTTTCTTTTTCCCTGTCGTTCACTCTCTTACGAAGCCTCACCCAGGCCTCGTCTATACTCATCCCCTCAACTAAAATTGCTTCTGTTCCCATTTTCTCTCCTCCTGTCAAACTACCTTCTCTCATATAAAATACTTCTCCCATGCTTTCCTGCTACCGAAACCACATTCATATATTTCAAAACATGCAATGTAATTTGTGCAGTCTGGCGTCCTATTTTCAGAATACTGGCAAAATCTGATGAAGTGAAATAATTACCCAATTCCTTTGGAACCAGTTCTTTATAGTCCCCTGGTCTGGCAAATAACCAATCCTCTTTTATTTCTCTGGGATAGCGATCCGCTCTGACGGAACCCTTCTTTTTATCTCTGCTCCATCCATTTAGATAGCGATATTCGTCCAAATCCATCAGCACGACACGTATATGCAGTCGCGGATGATTCAAAAATACCTTAATCTTATATAATTCCCGAAAGCAATCATATACGGTTCCTTTCTTCGGAGACAAACGTGGTTTCGAAATTTCTCCGGTTTCCGGATCCAACCAATATAACCACTTTCGTTCCGGTATGGGGTAAACCACGGTTACCTCATACTCATTCAAATATTGTTCCAGTTTCCTTCTGAGCAAATGAAAATGAGCCGTCTGTATCTCTGTGATTTCTCCTTCTGCCAGAATATCAGCCACATAATTTCCGCACGGAATTTCATGAAATTGTTCTCTTGGTTCCATGTAATACTTTAATATAGCATGGACTGTTTTTTCTTTTAAAGTACCAATCCCTCCACTGCATTTTTCTTTCATTTTTACCCATTCACATGCTTGTCTGAATAATTCTTTATCTTCTTCCGTCAGTCTCATTTCATTGTTTCCCGATTACCTTTCTTCTTTAACGCACTAAAATAGACGCCTGATTCCATTATACACATTTTTTCATTTTTTTCCTCAGTTTTAAAAAATTTTTTTTTCTCGTAGCAGTTCGTCTATAGATCTAAGCACCTATTACTGAGTAAGACAGTGGTGACAGCCACAGTAATCACGCAGTGCGGTTTTACAAATGGCACAGGCTGAACCATTGTACTTATTTATCAAGAAATCTCTTTACACATAGACACTTTTCTTTCACTGTGGTATACTAAAGGGAACCTTATAAGTAAAAAAATGCGCATTGGCGCAGAGATGAGGAAACAAATGGAAAAGAAAAATTTAACATTACTTACAGACCTGTATGAATTGACCATGATGCAGGGATATTTCATGCAGGGAATGAATGAACGTGTCGTTTTTGATGCATTTTACCGTACAAATCCCTGCGGAAACGGATATGCCATCGCTGCCGGTCTGGATCAGGTTATTGATTATATCAAAGAACTTTCCTTCAATTACGAAGACATCCAATATCTGCGGTCGACCGGATTATTTACAGAAGAATTTCTGGACTATTTAAGAAGTTATCATTTTACAGGAGATATTTATGCTATCCCGGAAGGAACGGTAATCTTTCCCCGCGAACCCATGGTCAAAGTTGTGGCACCGATCATGGAAGCGCAACTGGTAGAAACCGCTATTTTAAATATTATTAATCACCAGAGTCTGATTGCAACAAAAACTGCACGTATTGTCCATGCTGCCGCCGGTGACGGTGTAATGGAATTCGGTCTGCGCCGTGCACAGGGACCGGATGCCGGAATTTATGGTGCCCGTGCTGCTATGATCGCCGGATGTATCGGCACCTCCAATGTGTTAGCCGGGCAAATGTTTGATGTCCCGGTAAAAGGAACTCACGCCCACAGCTGGATCATGAGTTTTCCTGACGAACTGACAGCATTTCGTACCTATGCAAGACTTTATCCCAACGCTTGTATTCTTTTGGTTGATACCTATGATACCCTGCGTTCCGGTGTTCCTCATGCCATTCAGGTCTTCAAAGAAATGCGGGAAGCAGGCATTCCACTCACATTTTACGGAATACGTCTGGACAGCGGTGATTTAGCTTATCTCTCCAAGAAAGCAAAAGCGATGCTGGATGAAGCCGGTTTTTCCGATGCTGTTATCTCGGCATCCAGTGATTTGGATGAATACCTGATTGACAGCTTAAAAACTCAGGGAGCTACCATCAATTCCTGGGGAGTTGGGACAAATCTGATTACATCAAAGGATTGTCCTTCCTTTGGCGGTGTTTACAAACTTGCTGCCATTCAGGATGAAACAACCGGTCGTTTCATTCCTAAAATAAAACTTTCTGAAAATACCGAAAAAGTGACAAATCCGGGAAATAAAACAATTCACCGAATATATAGCAAGGAGAATCATAAAATCATTGCTGATCTGATTGCTCTGGCGGATGAAACCTATTCCACAGATCAGCCGCTTATGCTGTTTGATCCCATTGACACTTGGAAAAAAACATATTTGGAACCTGACACATACACCATGCGTGAAATTCTGGTTCCTGTATTCCTAAATGGTCAGTGTGTTTACGAATCTCCAAAGGTTATGGATATCCAAAGATATTGTAAAAGCGAATTGGAAACTCTTTGGCCAGAGACCAGACGTCTTGTGAATCCTCATCGTGTATATGTAGACTTATCGCTTCCGTTATACACACTGAAAAATGATTTACTGGATGATTTAAACAATCATAACAAACATTTGCATCACACCCATAAATGATATTTTATGAATATCTTAGGAGGTTTTACAATGGCCGATTTGAGTGAACGATACAGTGGAGTATTGCTCCACCCCACCAGTTTCCCATCCCCTTACGGAATTGGTGATTTTGGAAAAAGTGCATATGATTTTATAGACTTTTTAAAACGATCCGGGCAAAAAATATGGCAGATTCTTCCGCTTGGTCCCACAGGCTACGGGGATTCCCCTTACCAGTCCTTTTCTGCTTTTGCCGGACAATGGCTTTTAATCAGCCCTGATATTTTACTTCAGGAAGGATTGTTACGAGGTGATGATATTTTAAATCCTCCTTCGTTTGATCCCAACCACATTTATTATGGTTCTGTCATTCCCTATAAGGAAAAACTGTTAAAACGTTCCTACCAATGTTTTTGTGAAACGAAAAACACAACCATTCTTCAGGAATTTCATACGTTCTGTCAAAATGAGGCAGAATGGTTGGATGATTATGCCCTTTTCATGGCTGGAAAAGACTATCATGGAGGAGCCAGCTGGCTATCCTGGGAAGATTCGCTGCGAACACCGACAAAAGCACAAAAACTGGAATGGAAACAAAAACTTGCGGATTCCATTCACTACTACCAGTATATTCAGTTTCTTTTCTTCCGCCAGTGGTTCCGTCTTCGCCGCTATGCCAACGAGCAGGGAATTACTATCGTAGGAGATATTCCCATTTTTGTCGCACTGGACAGTGCTGATGTCTGGGCAAATCGCGAATTATTCCAGTTGGAGGAAGACGGTTATCCTTCTGTCGTGGCCGGTGTTCCACCGGATTATTTTTCAGAAACCGGTCAGCTTTGGGGCAATCCTCTGTATAATTGGGACTATCATAAACAAACAGGATATGATTGGTGGATTCGCCGTATCAAGGGACAAATCCGTCTGGTCGATTATATACGTATTGATCATTTTCGTGGTTTCGAAGCTTACTACGCTATTCCTTATGGTGCCGAAACAGCCGTCAAAGGAGAATGGCTTCCGGGACCGGGAAATGACTTTTTCCAGAAAGTACGCGAAAGCTTTGGCAAAACCATTCCCATATGGGCAGAGGATCTCGGTGTCATAACGGAAGAAGTAGAGGCTCTTCGGGACGATTTCCATCTGCCCGGTATGAAAGTACTCCAGTTTGCCTTTGACGATCCAAAGGACAACGATATGCTTCCTTATCGATTTACCACCAGCAATTGTATTTGCTATACCGGAACCCATGATAATCCGACTACTCTGGGTTGGTATCTTGCTCTTCCGGAAAAGATTCAGGATCGTATCCGCCGCTATCTCAATACAGACGGAAGAATGATTCACTTTGATTTAATCCGTGCGGCCATGGGAAGTATTGCAAAATACAGTATTTATCCCTTACAGGATCTGCTTGGCTTTGGGAATGACTGCCGAATGAATACACCATCGGTACCGTCTGGAAACTGGGCTTTTCGATATCGTCCGGAACATTTAAGCATCGGACTTTCTACTTATCTGCGATCCATTACAGAATTATATGGTCGCTGTGAACCATTGAAACAAGATGACGAAGACGAAGAGGAAGAGGAAACATCGGAAACGGATTCCTGTTCCGATAAAGAAACGACTTCCGCTGATATATCGGTAAAAAATTAATTATAGCATAGGAGGTATCTCAGTGATACGACTGATACTCGTTTTACTTGTGGTTATTATTTATGTTATCATCGGTATTTTCCTGCAATTTGGGGAATGGATCCTTGGTAAATTTAACAAACCTTTAAAAGACCGCACTTCACTGGCAATGGTTCAATGGATTTTCCGTATTATATTGAAACTCTCCGGAGTCAAAGTTACAGTGCGCGGAAGAGAAAACATTCCCCAGGATCAGCCGGTTCTCTATGTAGGTAATCATCGCAGTTATTTTGATATATTGATCGGTTATACTCAGGTAGTAGGATTATGTGGCTTTGTGGCAAAAAAAGAAATTGAAAAAGTACCATTACTTTCCCTTTGGATGAAAATGTTATACTGTCTTTTCTTAGATCGTGAAAACATAAAAGAAGGATTAAAAACCATTTTACAGGGAATTGATTATGTTAAAAAAGGGGTATCCATCTGGATCTTTCCAGAAGGTACCCGCAATCAAAATCAAAAAGAAACGGAACTTCTTCCCTTCAAAGAGGGCAGTATGAAAATAGCTGAAAAATCCGGATGTCCCATTATTCCGGTAGCCATCCACAACTCTTATAATATTTTTGAACGGCAGATGCCCTTTATCAAAAAAACCGATGTGATTATTACATTTGGAAAACCAATTATAATAAAAGATCTTGAAAAAGATCAAAAGAAATTTTTGGGAGCCTATACCCGTTCTGTCATCTCTTCTATGTTAGAAGAATACGAAAAAGAAGAACATCAGATGTAACCGGATCCGGCATCCATAGCTGAAAGCCTAATTTTTGAGCCAACGCTATGGATGCCTGATTTTTTTTATGAATTCTCAGATAAACATCACAAAAATTGTATTCTTCCTTTCCATATTCCAATAATCTTCTGCATACGTTTTCTGCAATTCCTTTCCTACGCTCCTGACTGACTATATAATATCCTAGGGTAATTCGAGATTTTCCCCCGATTTCTTCCATTTCAAAACCAGCCAAACCAATTGGGTGCTTTTCCTTTTCCACCACATACATTCCGAATCCTCGTACCGGATAAATATTCTGAATGTATGCTGCAATGCGAAGCCGTTCCTCCAATTCTCTATATTCTTCTCTTTGTTCTTTTCCAGAAACTTGATGTCCGAAAACCATTTCTTCGCCTGTTTCTTCATGAATATGACAAAAAAGAGAGGCATCTTCTTTCTTCATTTCCCGAATCAGCCATTGCTCTGTTCTTATGATGGTCAGAGGAATATGATAATAACGGCACCAAACCAGCTCCAGATAACCGGATGTGACTGCATCCAAATCCATGACCAGATAAAAAATACCGGACCAGTTGTCCAGGTTGTCCGCATTTTCTCCGACATACCCGATAACCGGTCCGTTTTTAATCTGTTCTCTTGCCAATTCCGGCTGATCTGTCACACAGACCCTTCCGTCATATACCTCTACCGGATAAAACCTTAACATTTTTCCGGTTCCGGATAATCCAAACCGAAGGTTTCTACTGTTACGCATTTCATTTTCTGTTCATCCAGTGGACGGTCATTATAATTTACTCTGACAGCAGCAATTGAATTAACTACATCCATTCCTTCAATTACTTTTCCGAATGCAGCATATGCTCCATCCAGGTGAGGTGCATCTTTATGCATGATAAAGAACTGACTTCCGGCAGAATTTGGATGCATAGCACGTGCCATGGAAATCACACCTTCTGTATGATTTAAATTGTTTTCCACACCATTCTGAGCAAACTCACCTTTAATGGAATAACCTGGACCGCCCATACCGGTTCCTTCCGGATCTCCACCCTGAATCATAAAACCAGCGATTACACGATGAAAAATCGTACCGTCATAAAAACCTTTCTTTACTAAACTGATAAAATTATTTACGGTATTTGGTGCAATTTCCGGATATAATTCAACACAAATCTTATCACCATTTTCCATTTCAATCGTTACAATTGGATTTTTTTTCTCCATCATTTCCATTCCTTTCTGTTCTTCTACTTCCATTCGGACTTACAATTTTCTTTTTTGTCCTTTGGTATGTTCTATCATAATCGATTTTTTTTCCTGGAGCAACTGCTTTTTCCATTCCACACTAAAAACTGCTGCTTCCTCCATGTCCGCCTCCGCTTGTTCCGCCACTGGAACTTCCACTGGATCCTCCACCGGATCCTCCGCGGGAAGAATTCGTTTCAATTCGTCTTTTCACTACTGTCGTATGTGTAAAGAAATCCTCACGACTATTGATTTTTTGACTTCCCTTTTTCAAATATGCAGCCCCTTCCGGTTTTGCATCTTTATTACGCTTCACTACCATTATCACAATCACCACAGCCGATACTACCATGGCAGTTAACAAGCGGCCTCCAACCGTATCACCATCAGCACTCTCATTGGTACCACTATTGGCACTGTAATCATAATCCTGTTCCGGACGATTTTCTCCATATGTAATCTGACTGTAATAATCCACCTTATCCAGATATGTCTCACACGCTTCCAGATAATCGCCTGCTGACATATCTGTTTTCACTGATGCAATGATTTTATCAATTTCATCATCTGTTAAAAGATATCCCGATGCTTCTACATTGTATTCATAAACCGTAAAAACCCGCTCTTTCATATTGATAAGAAAAAGAATACTTTCCTTTCCGTCTCCATATCCTCTTTCATTATCTAAAATAAATTCCTTTGCTTCTTTTTTTGGCTCACTGGCATTTTCCATTGATGTAGCTATCAAAACGTCAGCCTGAATTTTCTGGGATAATGTATCACATTCCTTTTCCAACTGTGTTATTTCTTCATCCGTTAATATTTCGGCTCCATCAAATACATTCTGATCGGTTTTTGCACTTCCGCAAATACCTATTGATAATATCCATATACCTAAAACCAGGATCAACAGCTTTTTACCAAATCGTACCATAAAGCTCCTCCCATTTTTTTGTTTTTCCTATTTCTTAATCGTAACCTGTTATCCAAAGAAACTTAATAAATTAAAAAGAATAAACAATATTGCGGTAAGCAATACATACCCTATTCCCACTCGCTTATAATCCAAAGGAAGTTTTCCAATCATCTTTCCTGTCTGCCCGTTAATCATCAGCATATATTGTTTATTCCGGTATTTATAATTCATAATCCACACCGGAAGCATGGCATAATTCTGATTTTTTTGATGAAATTGTACATCCTGATGAACGACATTCACGGTGGCATATCCCTGAATCGTATTCATTGCTTCCTTTACTGCAAAACCACGAATGCGTTCTTCCGCACGACTTCTCATTTTCTCTTTGTCATCATTGTACTTTTCTGCCAAAAATCCAGTTAAATACGGCATTTCAAATTCTTTGATCTGATCATAATGATATGGCTCCAATCGTTCCATTATATCATCCGGCATATTAACAGAAGCATCTTCCGGCACTTTTTCATAAGCTGCGGAAAGATTTCTGTGTACTTTGTAGTGATCAGTATATGTATATTGGGTATCTCCCCTTCGGGTACTATGCACACGAGTTGCTGCGGCATCCAAATCCACGTTTACATCATAATCATATAACCAATACGGAACATACATTCCAGTCACTTTATCCAGAGCATGCTCCGATGAAAAACCTCTCGGCGTAAAAATTCCTTTTTTGGTCCATGCCCGGAACATTTCCTTTGCTTTATTTTTATCAATCTGGAATGGAATCAGATATTTAGGCTTCATTCCTCCACTCAACCGTTCCTCAATCAGTGTCGGACTTCCACAAAAACTGCAAAAGGTTGCTGCTGTATTCTCATCTGTCATCATCTCAGCACCGCAATTTGGACAATGGAATGCATGAAGATGTTCTGTATTCATCTGTTCCTCTTCCTGTTCGCCCTTCTCTTCGTCTTTCTGTTTTTCCTCTGACTGTTCTGTTTCACGATTCATTTCTTCTACAGAGACTTGGGTTCCACAATACGGGCACTGCATACTATCGGTTCCCTCCTCGAAAACCATAGATGCCCCACACCCAGGACATTTGTAATTTTTTACCATACATCCTCCTTTTCTGAAAACAATCGTTGTTTCCCCTTTTGTATCTTTCCTTATACCTTAAATATTTTATTGTAACTATTCCTAACCCATTCGCAAAAGCATCTCTATGAGGCTCTTCTATTGTTTTTATGTAACAGTTCAGCCATAGAGCTGTAACGGGAGAGAAAATTATGCTTGCATAATTTTTCGACCGGTCAGACCTATGAGCTGAGCGCCTGTAAATGAGTAAAACAGTGGCGACAGCCACAATAAGCACGCAGTGCGGTTTTACGAATGGCGCGAGCTGAACTGTTACGTTTTTATTATTTTATTTTAGCAAATCCACAATAAAAATACAAGACTTGCATCTGTTCATCACTTGTTCATAAAATTCATACAAGATTCAAAATCCTTTTACAGGATAAACACGATTTTTTCATTATTTTTCTTTATAGTATAATCAGAATATCAAATAAGATATTCCCAATTTAACACATGTTGTTTTCTTGGATTTTTTCATAAACGAGCTGATAAGTTTCAGCTCTCCTCCCTTTCTTTTAAATATTGAAAAGCTGACTGTCGGGTCGGCTTTTCTTTTTTTACTTAAAAAAGAGACCATAATCCTTTGATTATGATCTCTCTTCTTTTATCCGCCAGATACGATTCTGCTTCCTCCGCTACTTCCAAACGAATGAGCAGGATCAGTCTTTCGGCATTACAATTTTAGGCATTTTCTGCTTTGGCTTTCCTCCCGGACCATTTTGATCCTTTGGCTTCTCCAAAAGCTTTTCCCACTCATCTTTCATATAATCCTTCATAATGCGAATCACATAGTAGACAAATAACGCATCAATCACTACATAACATGCCTCTGTAATCCAAAGCGAAGGAAAAACATTCAGATAAACCAGCAACAATGGAATGACAAATACTGCTTCTGCACCCACTACCACTGCCATCATCGTATTTTTGATTTTTCCACTGATAACTCCATAACACAAAACCGCCAGACACAAGCGGAATATAAACTGAAATACTGCGCTAAAACCATCCAGTAAATAGTTCGTTGACGGTGAATTGATAAATTCATTCATAGCTAAAAGAAAACTTTCCTTGGAAGCCTCTTCCACACTATCTACTAAAGCCTGCATACCTGTTCCATTAATGGATGTGGCAACCATCAGATACTGAAGCAACCCGGATGATGTCACCGTAATGACAGCTGCTGCCGTATATCCCAAAGAAAACAAAAAGGCACATCCCAGATCCATACGATATCCTCTGCGATCCAATGTCCTCTTTAACAGTTTCATTCCCAAGAAAAATCCCACTACTTCATATAATCCTGTGATCGACATCACAACAATACTTTGTATCGCTGTATTGTTTGACAGAACATCCGCTGCTCCCGGCATCATCAAAATCAGGCCATATGTAAGCTGAACCAGAATGGTGCTCGCAACCATATATCCTAAAACACCGAAAATAACTGCCTGACCGGCAATACGAATTCTTTTGCGGATAAATAAGAAAAATCCAATCGGTGCTCCCAAACATAAGATCAGACTCACAACAATACATATAATCGTCAGAGCGGGAACTTTTTGATCCATGCTGATGGAAGTATCCAACGCCGCCGTCAGCAGTCCAATAGATGCAGTTTCCATATTTTGTTTTTACTCCTTCCATTTGTTAACCAATAATTATGTTAACTATATCAAAGATACGATTCTCTGTCAAGAAAACCGCCTTCTTCCTCTTGTTAAATTTGTATAAATTATCAACGCAATCGTTTCTATTTTCGTAATTCCCTATTGGCTTTCTATTCTGTTTTGTTTCCCGGACAAAAACACCTGAATAAAAAGCCTCCATATGTTCTTCCATACTTCTGGTCATTTTCCACTATTTTGTTGGAATTCTCATTGACATTATTATTCTAATATGATATTCTTTGTTTAGCTGCAATAGGGTAGCTATTATTTATTTTTTTGGAGGTATCATCATGAACAAAGGTACAGTTAAGTGGTTCAACAACCAGAAGGGTTACGGCTTCATTTCTGACGAAGCTGGCAACGATGTGTTTGTACACTACTCCGGATTAAACATGGAAGGCTTTAAGTCTCTGGACGAAGGCGCTGAAGTGGAATTTGAAGTAGTAAACGGTGCTAAGGGACCACAGGCAGTTAACGTTACTAAGCTGTAATTTCATTATTTGTACCACGTACCTGTTCTCTAATATAAATTTCGATTTTATTAAGAATGAAAGTATTGTTTGGTTAAAGAGTGAGATTAAAAAACAGGACATCCCATGGTGTCCTGTTTTTTCGTCTGTCAAAATATCAAAAACTATTGATGTTTTCTCTCCTGAAGCATATTTTGTAATTCTTCCACAGTAAACTCATAATTCTTATTACAAAAATGACAATTCACTTCAATGGGTTTCCCATCGTCAATCATCTCCTGTATATCTTCTGCGGCAATACTGGCCAGCGCTCTTGAAACCCTTTCCTTACTACAGTTACAATAAAACTGCACCGGAATCTGATCCATGATTTCCAGTCCCATATCGCCCAGTACCGATTGAAGAATCTCCTCCGGATTCATTCCCTGATCCAGAAGTGATGTCACAGAAGAAATGTTTGCTATCTTTTCTTCCAATGCACAAATCACTTCCTCTGAAGCGCCCGGCATAAGCTGCAAAATAAACCCGCCAGCCTGGCGTACCGTGTTATTCTTATTCATCAGAACACCCAATGCCACACAGGATGGTGTTTGTTCTGATGTAGCATAGTAATAGGTCAAATCCTCTGCAATCTCACCAGAAACCAAAATGGTTTGTCCAACATAAGGATCCTTTAATCCGATATCCTTTATAACGCTCAAAACACCGATGCCGACAGCACCGGAAACATCCAACTTTCCTTTGGCATTTGGCGGCAAAAGTACTTCCGGATTTTCCACATATCCTTTTACATTTCCTTTAACATCTGCCGTTACAGTGATTCCACCGATCGGTCCGTCTCCCTGAATTTTCAATGTCAGAAGATCCTTTTCTCCCTTCATCATAGGCCCCATCATGGTTCCCGCCGTCAAAAGACGTCCCAATGCTGCCGTCGCCACAGGGCTGGTATTATGAGCAGCTCTGGCAAACTCCACCAACTCTTTTGTCGTAGCAGCAAATGCGCGAATCTGTCCCTCTGCTGCTGTCGCACGAATCATATAATCATTCATAATTTTTTTCCTTTCCCTTTTCTCTTCCTACAATATAAATACGGACACTGTCTTCATTAACCGGATTGGTCGTGCCATTGTCATAAGCAGCTACAAATTCTAAACCGGCTCTCTCCATAGCAGATATGATTTCTTCCACCGAATAAGCCCGCTGATAATGCATCTCCTCTTCTTTTCGGTATCTCCCATCCTCTTCCCGCAAAAACATGGTTACATGATATTCATTGATCCGTTCGTCTTCATAATAATAATTTTCCCATATCATGCTCATATCATCTTCTGTCTGTCCATATACTGCATCCCCGGTCAGATCCTTATAATAATGTTCTGTCTTTAAATCAAACAAAAAAATACCGCCAGAATCCAGATAATTATTTACCAGAGAAAAAACCTGTACCAATTCATCTTCATTCAAAATATAGTTCATGGAATCACACACACTGACAACCGCCCGTACGGTTCCGTATAATTCAAATTCCCGCATATCCTGCTGCAGATACAAAATATCAAGACCACTTTCTTCCTTCTTTTCCATGGCTTCCATGAGCATTTCCTGTGATAAATCCACACCAATCATATCATAACCTTTGCGGGCTAAGAGTTCTGTCATCGTACCTGTCCCACATCCCAATTCCAGTAAGAGCCCCTGTGATATCCCATATTGATGCAACAATTTCGTCAGATATTCACACCAGCTTTCATATGGAATATCCGTCATCAGCCGGTCATAAATCTCGGCAAACGTCTGATAATTCTCCAATTTTCTTTCTCCTTTCCATTTGTTTATACAAATCAGTTGTTTTCCAATTTGCAGTAATTCAGAGCCATATAGTTACTCCAATTTATAAAAAAGGAGAACCCTTTCCCATATAAACCATATCTTTCTTATGTATTTATTACGAAAAAAGGCTGTTGCCTCCTCTTTGTTAAGATTCTGCAACAGCCCCATTTTACCAACAAATATATGGAAATGCAAGTCAAACCATTTGCTTTAAAATTCTTTTTTATCCATAATAGATATACTTATTCTCAAAGATATTAATAACAATACCACACTGAAAAGAACCAGAATAACCGATATAATACTGATATGCATTGCTGAAAAATACACAACGGCATTTCTCATATCAACCCCAATGGTTTCCATCATTTCCATCACCGCGTACCCGATGGCAAACAATACCCCTACGGTACTGATTATCGCAATTTTTCCCTTCTCTGAACCAAATTTAAGTTGAAAAGGAATCATAACTGCCTGCATAAGAAGCATCACCGGCAAAATGGCCAATCCACTTATCAGGCTGTTCGGCACAGAAATAGTTCCTTTAAAGCCACTGATCATAAAAGCCGCAAGCATTGCCAATATCCATGTACCGCCTCCCAGCAGCAGACCAAAACAATATTTTTCAACCGCATAACCGCCTCGACTGATGGGCAATGTAAATAAAAATGCATTACCATTATCAAATTCATCGTAACTGATCGTACTCAATGTAAATAAAGACATTACCAATGAGAGAAATCCCACCATAAATAAACTATCCTCAGATATAATACTAATGCCCACTGCCACAACTAAAATGACAAAAAAGAAATTTTTTTGTACACCCAATAGCCGAAAATCTTTTATCAATAAGCCCTTCATTCTGTTTTCCCCCTTACCATCATCATAATAATCCTATCCATCGTTCCTTTTTCAATTACGATCTCAGGATAATTATCCATATAATACTGTCTTTGATTGGTCAGACAGCAATAACCGTAGCTTTCTTGTTTCACCCTTAAAAGATAATCATGATCCAAGGTTTCATATTGTTTTTTATCCACTTTAAGCAAGGCATAGTCACTTAAAAGTACATCCGTATCCTCATGCAGTATAATTTTCCCTTCATGTATCATGTAGATATCATCACATAGTGTTTCCAAATCACTGGATATATGAGAACTTATCATAATTGCCCGTTCTTCATCCTTCTCCATAAACTCCCTTATCATGTCCAATAATTCAGCTCTTGCTAATACATCCAATCCCGCCGTAGGTTCATCCATAATCAGAAGTTTTGCCTGATACGATATTGCCACAAGCACTTTTAATTTTGCTTTCATACCGGTGGAAAATTCCTTAATTTTTTTATTCATTGGCAGTTGCATTCTTTCTGCCTGTTCTACAAAAAATGACATATCAAATTTTTTATACATGTTTTTCAATATCGGTATCATGTCCCTGATGGACAAATATTCACTGAAACCGGAATCAGAAAGCACAACACCTATCTTCTCTTTATCCGATGGTGTAAGACTATGTAAATCTTTTCCAAATATGGTAACAGATCCACCATCCATGCCAATAAGCCCCAATACGGCTTTGAATGTAGTGCTTTTTCCTGCCCCATTTTCTCCAATCAATCCTGTTATACACCCTGGTTTGACTTCTAAAGAACAATCCAAAGAAAAGCCATCATATTGTTTCTGTAAATGCTCAATTTTTAACATGCCTTTATCCCTCCAATATCAACTCAAATAAACTTTTGATTTCTTCATCGCTGATTCCGCATCTTCTTCCTTTTTGAATTGCTCTTTCCAAATCTTCTTCCAGTTCTTTCTTTTGTTCTTCCAGCAACCGATCCGGATTTATTGCTGCTACATATGTGCCTTTTCCATGAACAGTAATGGTAAACCCTTCGCTTTCCAAATTGTCATATGCTTTTTTTACTGTCAGCGCGCTGATTTTCAGCTCCTTTGCCAATATACGAACCGATGGCAAACTGTCATTTTCCTTTAATATTCCATCACGTATAAGTGTTTTTATCTGATCCACAATTTGCTCATATATGGGAACCATGGAAGATGTATTAATAATGACTCTCATGTTCTTCTTTTATCTCCTTTTTGTTTATAAACAGTATACAACAGTATATATCTGTTGTCAAGTGTTATATACTGTTTATTTCCGATATCATTCTTTGTAAACACAAAAATAGCCGCCCCTCTAAAAGGAACAGCTATTTCATATCGTTAATCCGCATGGCTCTGTATCGTTACAAATTTCGATTTACTTTTACAATAAAAATAATATGGAACTTCATACAAAAGCATCGCACTCCATCCGATTGCACAGGCAAAACATACCCCATAAATTCCCATATGGGGCACCAAAAGGAACGTAAAGATTACACGCAGAGATGTCTGAATAAAGGTACAAAGAAGCGTCACCTTCATATTTCCCATACCCCGGAAAAAGCCCTGAATACCATTGGTAAAAGCAGGAAATAAATAGAAAAATGCCATGGTCACCAGATATTGACTCCCTATTTCTACCATATTTTCTCCACCCTCACCTGTGACAAACAGCATCATAATAGGTCTATGAAGCAATAATGTCAATATACAAATAAGAATCCAGTAAATAAACTCCAGACAAAGTCCATGCCGAAATCCATTAAAAATCCGTTCTTTTTTTTGGGCACCCCGATTCTGCGCTACAAATGTGGTGATTCCATGGGAAATACTTTGTTCCGGGGTAAATGCAAAATCATCCACTCTTGTCACAGCATTATAGGCAGCAATCGTATCCACTCCCAATGTATTCACAGCTCCCTGTATCATTAACTTTCCCACCGGCTGGCAGGCTTGCTGCATTGCTGTCACCGAACCATATTGAAGTGTTTTCTTTAATAACAGCCGATCCATATGCCACTCTGTTTTTCTCAAACAAATGGTAGGAACTCTTTTATAAATATAAACCATCGATAATGCGGCACAAACCCCTTCTGCTATCACGGTTGTCGTCGCAGAACAAATAATACCAAACCCCAAAAATCCGATAAATATGATATCCAATACTCCATTTAACACAGAAGAAATCATTAAAAACTTTAAGGGAGTTTTGGAATCTCCTACACTTTTTAAAGCAGCCGCCAATGCATTATAAAAATATGTAAATGGTGCACCCAAAAAGATGATGCGAAGATACACACTCGTCATTTCCATAACTTCCTGCGGTACTTTCAAGATCTTTAAGAGAGACGGCGTCACACAAATTCCAATGCCCACAACTAAAAGAGAAAAAAACAATCCGAATAAGAGCATCGTTGCCATTTCTTTTTTTAAGGATTCCCAATCTCCTGCTCCGAAAAATTCACTCATTAAGACTCCCGCCCCAATGCATATTCCGGAAATTCCCAATATAATAATATTCATTACCGGACTCGCCGTGCCTGTAGCAGCCAATGCCTCTTTTCCAATGAAACGTCCCGCTATAATGGAATCCACAGCATTGTAAGTCAACTGAAATAAATTTCCCAAAATCAAAGGAAGTGCATATTGAACCAAATGTTTGGTTGGATTCCCTACAGTCATATTTACCGATGCCATAGCCTCTCCTCTTTCCGTTTTCTTAGTAAACATAAAAGCTGTTCTTTGCCTATTATACTTTAAGAAACTGCTTTTGTTTTTTAGTATATCACGTTCCCTTCTTCTTTGTACATGTCCTATCTAAGCTTCTTCCCCATATCCTTTAACCAAACAGACACTTTTTCTTACCCTGTACAAAAAGGCTGTCAACCCTAGGAAATACCTATTCCGGGCTGACAGCCTGCACGTCTTTACTTTTCATTCTTTTTATTTGATATCATGTCTGTTCCGTCTTTTTCAATCCCACATGGATACATTGCCCTGTAATGATAAGGAGCATCGGAAAGAACATAGGATGCAAAACGATATCCGCCGGACAAATTATAGCAGGAAAATCCATTCTGCATTAAAATCCTACATGCCAGATAACTTCTAAGACCACTAAAGCAGTTGACATAGACCGGTTTGGATGGATTCAACTCGTTCAGATGTTCCCGCAGTTCATCCAGTGGAATGTGTACACTTCCCTCGAAATGTCCCCTTGCATATTCGGCATCGGTGCGCACATCAAGCATAGTGATATCCTCTCTTCCCACCAATGCATCCATTTCATCCCAATGGAATTGTTTCACGATGCCATTTCTGATATTTTCAATCACATATCCAACCATATTGACCGGATCTTTTGCCGATGCGTAGGGCGGCGCATAAGCCAAATCCAGTTCTGTCAAATCTTCTCCTGTCATTCCCGCAAAAATTGCAGTTGCCAATACATCAATTCTCTTGTCCACACCGCCAAATCCGGTAATTTGTGCTCCCAAAAGTTTTCCGCTTTCCTTTTCAAACAACACTTTGATCGTCATATTTTCTGCTCCGGGATAATAGGATGCATGGGAAGCAGAAAACAGAACAGCTTTTTCATAGGAAATTCCCGCTTTTTTGGCAGCGCTTTCATTTAAACCGGTAGACGCCGCAGTCATATCGAACAGCTGAATGACAGAGGAACCCAGCGCACCACGATATCCCGTTTCCTTTCCTGCAATCACATCGGCTGCTATCCTTCCTTGCTTATTAGCCGGTCCTGCCAAAGAAAACAGCGCGTCCTCCCCTGTAATTCTGTTTTTAATCTGCACCGCATCACCTACAGCAAAAATATCCGGGTCACTTGTCCTCATCTGCTCATCAACAACAATGGCCTTCCGGATCCCCAATTTTAATCCGGCCTTTTCTGCCAATTCTGTTTCCGGAGATACGCCCGCTGCCATCACTACAAAATCCGCAGAAATGGAGGGTTCTCCCTTTATCAGAAGTTTCAGTTTTCCATCTGTTTCTTCAATACCTGAAACATTTGTATTTAAATATAACTGAAGTCCTTTTGCACGCAGATATCCGTGAAGTTCACATGCCATATCATAATCCAGAAATGTTAAAATCTGATTGCGAACCTGGATTAAAGAAGTATTGATTCCCGCGCGAATCAGATTTTCCGCCGCTTCTACCCCAATAAATCCGCCTCCGATTACCACCGCTGTTTTTGGTTTTTTCTCATCGATAAACGTTTTCATATGCAGGGTATCTTCCACTGTTTTTAAAGTCATAATACGTGCTTTTCCATCCGCAGAAATACGATCCATTCCCTCAATTGACGGGTGATTTGCCTTTGCCCCGGGGGACAAAATCAATTTATCATATGTTTCCTGATAAATTTCTCCTGTATCCAGTTTTTTTATGGTCACACGTTTTTCGTTTCTGTCTATTTCTAATACTTCCTGCCGTACTCTGGCATCCACACGAAACCGCTTCCGGAAACTTTGAGGGGTCTGAAGTGTCAGGTTTTCTTTTCTCTCTATCACGTTTCCCACATAATAGGGAAGTCCGCAATTAGCATAAGAAACAAAACCAGTCCGTTCTATCATAATAATTTCCGCTTTCTCATCCAATCGACGAAGTCTAGCCGCCGCACTTGCTCCACCTGCTACTCCACCTATAATTACTACTTTCATCGTTTCCTCCATTCCATCGGCTCTCAGTCAATCATACATACTTTAACCTTCATTCCCTATATACTCCGCTGCCAATCGCACAAGCCGATTTTCTTATGTATTTCATTGTTTTCAGAATAACAGGTTTTTCTATTTTTTTCTGTAACTAACTCACAAAACTGCCAATACTTTTATACGTTTTCCGTTATCCCGCAAATGCATTACATGTTTTAATAATAAAACGCATATATTTATATAATGCATCAAAACTCTCTTTTTCTATTCGAACGGTACACGAATCTATGCGGCATACTCCATCCATTCTGGCGGCAAAATCCGCATTTCGCTCATGATGAAAGGTAATATCCAAGGTATGGGATTTAACCTGTGGCTTATTTTTCTTTACATGAATCGCTTGTTTTATAAAAAAGTCATACCGTTTCATAAGTGTATCCCAACTGCAGCACAGAGCACTTTGGGAATTAATCACTTTCTTTGTCTCCACATAAAAAAAAGTATCTGTGATTTCTTCATCCATTTGCTTTTTTAAAAGATCATCTCCACTGATCAAAATTACAGGTACGCCGTATTCTTTAGCCAATCCGGCATTTAATCCTCCTTCTCCCACTTCCATTCCGTCCAAAGCAATGGTTCGAATCATACTTCCCCAAATGGTATGTGCCATAATACCATGGGTATTACTGCGGCAATGATATCCAATCAGGCACACCCCGTCGAAACTGGCATCCAGCCCCTCCATCATACCATATTCCTTATATGCACCATTACTGGTTATAAATGATGCCCTTGGATCCAATCGGGACGGCAAAAGATTATCCATATTCCCATGTCCGTCATTTACCACTACTTCCATAACTCCGTTTTGAAATAATCGATCAATTACCAGATTCACTTCATTGATCATATTCGTTCGGTATTCTTCATATAATGCCCCGGATCTTGCTGTATAAGCCGGATTACTGTTTCCCCAAATCCCCTCAATATCCGCTGAAATATACACTTTTTTCATTTTTTCTTCACCTTTTTCCTTCCTCTTTTTATGGTTTTAACCAGACTCCTATTTTTTCCAATTCACCATTCCATACGCCAAGAAATCCCACCGCAACCATCACTCGATACGAATTCCCAATCCATCCAGCAGAGTTATCACCTCCGGAAACGAAAATTTTGCATCCTGCAATTTATTTTGCTGCAAATCAATTACATATCCCACCGCCCCTCGAAAATCTGCTTTTCTCAAGTCACATCCACGAAATTGTGTCTTACCAAAATCGATCTGTTCCATATGACATTCCTGCATATTACATTCTTCAAAATACGATTCCTGGAATCGGCATGTCTCAAAATGAAACCGCCGCAACCCCATCTGATAAAAACTGCAATATTTAAAAAATGTGTTTTTTGCCTCATATATCGGCTCATTCCTTCTTATTTTTGTTTTTAAAAGAGACCAATTCACTCCGACACAGACACAATCAAAAAATTTCCCATCCATCATACTGGAAAAATCCCAGTCCACTCCGACAAATATACAATTTTGAAAGGTACAATTTCGAAACATGCATCGTTTTATCCTCGTGGAAAGAAATTGACAATTTGAAAATACACATTCCAAAAATGTCTGATCTTCCAGAGTGGTATCTTCCATAATAAGTTTGCAAATCTCCTTTTCTTCCCATTCTTTTGGTTCATCAAACCGTTCTTCCATCGTTTATATGCTCCTGTTTTCATTTTTCTTCTTTCCTATTTACGGCATTGGACCGATCCAGTTTTTTAAAAAGCATTACCGCTAAACCACCGCAAAGTATTCCAAGTACGCATCCACCCAAAACATCCGTAGGAAAATGCACATATAAATACATTCTTGAAAAAGCAATCAGTACTGCTAAAACAAAACTGATATACCAATACTTTTCTTTTCTCAGATACAAAACCGTTACCACAGCAAATGAAATCGCTGTATGACCGGATGGAAAGGAAGGATCTTGTGGCGGTGAAATCAAAAGAACGATATTCGGATTCACCTCAAATGGACGCATGCGATCAACCAATGGTTTCAATATGCCATTACATAAAACCGCATCAATCACCATGGCTGCCACCAGAATCATCCCGGTCGTCCGATGTTTTTTACTAATCATAAGGGCACATGCAAGAATAATCCATATCATTCCGGCATTTCCCAACGCAGTAATCGCTGGCATAATTCCATCTAATATTTCATTTCTGATGTTTTCTTGTATAAAGTTTAAAACTGTCCATTCCCATGTACCCATAACCAACTTCCTTTCTTACTTTCTCTTATCTTTTCCGTACTCATTGTTCCATTTTCCCGCCTAAACCATGCATTTTATCGTGACAGATATCCGTCTGTACTGTCAAATCCTCATCAATTACACGATCGATCTAGCTACCATTATACTGAAAATCATACAAAAAGAATAGATCTTTTCCCTGCAATCACAAATTACCGTTTTCAGATGCAATATCACAAAAATGCGGTATGGCACAAAATACCATACCGCATACGTATCATATATTCATGTTTTATCTATAATTTCTCTTATCTCAGACTCCGCTGTCTCCATAATTGGCCAAGACTCTTGCCGAAGGATCATTCACCTTACATCCTTCCCAGGTCTGATTGGGCATCCAAAAATCTTTAATCATCTCTCCCTGACCGGGATAAAACCGTTCAAACCATTCCCGGTACAGTAAAGACTCCTTAGTAAATGGTGCAGCATGTATATAGGAATGTCTTTTTTCTTCAAACTCTGTATCCGTATATTTTTCTTCCGCGTATTCCTTTAAGTAGTCTACCATAGAATGGCCTACTGCATCAGAGAACGCTGCTTTTTCACGCATTAACAAATTCCACGGAAGATAGTCTCCTTCAAATGCATGACGAAGCAAATATTTTCCTTTTCCATAAACATTACGCTTCTTTTCCGGATCCACACACATAACATACGATACAAAATCCAAATCTCCAAATGGAACGCGTGCTTCCATGGAATGAACACTAATACAGCGATCGGCCCTTAACACATCATACATATGAAGTTCTTTCACACGTTTAACCGATTCCTGCTGAAATTCATCTGCTGACGGTGCAAAATCTGTATATTTATACCCGAACAATTCATCTGAAATTTCTCCGGTCAGCAAAACCCGTATATCCGTTGTTTCATGAATAGCCCGGGTAATTAAGAACATACCGATTGATGCCCGAATCGTAGTAATATCAAATGTACCAAGAGCTTTTATGACCTCAGGAAGTGCCTTTATCACATCTTCCTTTGTCATTATAATTTCTGTATGATCACTGCCGATATATTCGGCCGCTTCCTTTGCATATTTAAGATCAATTGCATCTTCTTTCATCCCAATGGCAAAGGTTCGAATTGGCTTTTTTAATAACTTAGCAGAAATGGCACATACCAGTGAGGAATCCAACCCACCGCTTAACAGAAATCCTACAGGTGCATCTGAATCCAACCGTTTTTTTACACCTGCCACCAATTTATCATGGATCTTTTGGCATACGGTTTCCAGGTCATCCATACAAACAGAAGATACATGGGTAATATCACGGTAACAGATAAATTCTCCATTCTTATAATAGTGTCCCGGAGGAAATGGCATGATTTTCTCACATAAATCCACCAGATTTTTTGCTTCGCTGGCAAACATAATGTTTCCCCTTGGATCAAAACCATAATAAAGAGGACGGATCCCAATGGGATCTCTTGCTGCAATCCATGTACCTGTTTTTCCTTCGTATAATACCAGTGCAAATTCAGCATCCAGCATAGAGAACATTTCGATCCCATATTCTTTCCAAAGAGGAAGTAAAATTTCACAGTCACTGCCACTTTGAAAAGAATATCCTATATTTTCCAGCTTTTTCTTTGTTTCCCGAAAGCCGTACAATTCTCCGTTGCATACCAGACTATTTCCGTCCCGGCAGAAGGGCTGCATCCCCTCATCCGTCAATCCCATAATAGACAAACGCTGAAATCCCATGATTCCTTTTCCGGTATCCAAGATCCTCATACCATCCGGTCCGCGTGAAACCGTCTTTTTTAAACCTTCCGTAAATTGCTTTCGATCTGCCAAATCTGTGCACCATGCCATAATTGAACACATAACCCCAACTACCTCCCTATCTTATCCTCTATGATTCAATCTCCTTGAAGAGCATCATAACCTTCTTCTCCTGTCCTGACTTTGACCACATTTTCCACATGGTATACAAAAATCTTTCCATCACCTATATTTCCTGTATATAGAACATTTCTCACTGTTTCAATAACAGAAGGAACAGGAACTTTGCTGACAACTACTTCCAACTTCAGTTTTGGCAAAAGAGCTGCTTCTTCTATCTGAATACCACGATAATAATTAACATGTCCCTTCTGCGTACCACACCCCATTACCTGTGTAATGGTCATTCCCGTAATACCCAAAGAATACAGTGCATTTTTTAAATCAATAAACCGTGCCTGATTAAATACAACAACAACCTTACTGATTGGCGCATCTGTAAAAGTTTTTTCCGATTTAACCGTTTCCACCGGAATTGCTTTTTCCACAGAGACCGATTTCATGGTATCCGTTTTTCCCGTCATAACCATTGGCATAAAATCGGCATAAGAACTGCTCAGATTATGCTCGGTAACATCCAATCCCTTTGTCTCTTCTTCCACACTGGCACGTAATCCGATAGTATGCTTGATAAGCTGAAAAACAAGGATCATCGTGATGCCAACCCATACAATCACTGATACTACTCCCAAAAGCTGAATTCCCAGATAATGGAATCCGCCTCCATATAAAAGTCCGCCCTGGGTGGAAAATATTCCTACTAAAATCGTTCCGGTAGCACCGCAAAATCCGTGAACACCAATTGCACCAACCGGATCATCAATCTTACATACCTTGTCGATAAATTCTATTCCAAATACAACAACAAATGCTGCTATCAGTCCGATGAAAAAAGCACCAAATGCATCAACCTGGTCACATCCTGCGGTAATAGCTACCAGACCAGCCAGTGAACCATTCAATGTCATGGAAATATCCGGTTTCTTATAACGTATCCAAGTAATAATCATAACTGCCACCGTAGCTGTAGCAGCTGAAAGATTTGTGGTTACAAAAATATTTCCTGCTGAAAAAATTGCATCTCCCTCCATGGATACAGTGGAACATCCGTTAAAGCCAAACCAACAAAACCACAAAATGAAAACTCCCAAAGCTCCAAGTGTTAAACTATGTCCCAAAATCGCATTGGGCTTTCCATCTTTTGTATATTTTCCAATACGAGGTCCCAAAATTTTGGCTCCCACAAGAGCTGCCACACCACCGCACATATGCACTGCCGTTGAACCGGCAAAATCATGAAATCCTAGCTGGGCCAGCCATCCGCCACCCCAAATCCAGTGTCCTGAAATAGGATAAACAACTGCGCTGATCACCGCACTGTAAATGCAATAGGAAATAAATTTGGTACGTTCCGCCATGGCACCAGATACAATTGTAGCCGCCGTAGCACAAAACACAGTCTGAAAAATCAGAAATGCCGGAAGCGGAACACCGGACGGGAGAACGGATGAATAATCACCCTGTACAAAAAAATCAAATGTTCCAAAAAATGCTCCTGCGCCGCCAAACATAATTCCAAATCCTGTAAACCAAAATAACGGAGTCCCAATGGCAAAATCCATCAGATTTTTCATGATAATATTTCCGGCGTTTTTAGCTCTCGTAAAACCGGTTTCTACCATAGCAAATCCTGCCTGCATAAAGAAAACCAAAGCCGCCCCCAGAAGAACCCATATTTTGTTAACTGCTGAATATTCCATAACCACATTCCTCCCATTTCATGTCGAACGATGCACACGGCTCGTTGTCTGCGCGTAAACGCTGAGAAACACGCTTTGCGAGTTTCTCACGTTCGCGAACAGTCGCCGTATGTGTATGCAAGCATCCGCACACAGCTCGTTGTCTGCGCGTAAATAAAAAAGAGATATACAATCCGATTTCACTCGGCTGTACACCTCTTCGTGTATGCGTTCGACTATTCACATTTTATCACATGTTCTTTCGCGAAAAAACAAAAAAAACAACGACACCTATTTTTTAGAAGCGCCATTGCTTTTATGCGCTATATTATAATTCCAACTTCCGAAAAAAGTCAATACCTAAAATTTCCCCAAAAAAATTTTTCAAATCTTATATTCATATAACTCATTACCAAATCTTCTTAATTCAAGTCTATTTGTAACAAAATATATACAATTTTCCATTTTACTCCTTATCTTTTTTATTCATTCTTCCTATTACTAAAATTGTTAAACAATCAACTTCCTTACTGACAATTACTGTAACAATAGACTTTCTTTTTTCTAAACGCGTTAATGATTTGTCATTTATTATTTCTATAATAGTCGTTCTTATTTTCTTCTTTGAATTTTTAAAATGCATTATCCTTTTTTCAAAGGCAAATTTTACTCAAAAACAAAAAAACTTCTTAATAAATTTTCTATGAACGTAAAAACTACCTCTCTCAGAAAAATTACAATGTTTCAACGAACATCAGCAATTTGTTTGAGATACTCTTTATTTCCTTAATCAGAAGATTTCCATCCGAGAGATCAACAGATTCCTCTAATGTAACACGCAAAATATAATCTTTCCTGGTAGGATTGTCAGTTAACTCAAAGGAAATATTTTTCCCTTTTAACAAATCATAATACTTTGACTGATAGTTCCTGTTATATCCAGAAAGCCATACTTCAAACTGAAAATTACTGTGGACAAAAACAACTGCCATCTTCAGTCCTTTTTCTTTTAAATTCTTATTCGTAAACAAAAAATAGGAATAATCCATTTCGTTTTCTACAATATTCCCCTGAAATTTATACTCAGGCATACTTTTTTCAAGCGAAAGTCGAATATAACGAAATAATTTTATAAATTCCTGATAAGCTTCTCTTAAGTTGGTTGTTTGTAGCAATTCTTTATATTCTGACAGCAAATCCACATCAAAATTCATGTATTAGCACTCCAAAAAATCATTTACAATTCCGTTCTAATTTTATCACACTTTTTTCTTTACGGACATAATAAAAAATAGGCTTCGCCTATTCAACTCCCCTTCCCCTCAATCTTGAGGGGTTAGGGGTTTCTTTTTTTTCATTTTCATGCATAATAGAGTTATGAATATTTTACAAAGAATCTTTACCGACTATTATGAAGAAATTA
>JAPFDH010000056.1 GCA_026169045.1 Lachnospiraceae bacterium
CTAATAAATCCTGACAGCGTTTACGATCAGGAAAGATTCATCAATATACTTCAAATCATTTTACAGAAAAAAACACAAAAAGAATTATCTGAACAAACAGGCTTAAATAATGCAACCATTTCACGAATGCTCAACGGTGCCCGATCTGGAAGACCATATAAAAGCACTATTGATAAAATTGCAAAAGCCATTGATGATCCAGAACTTATCCAAGAATTATATGATGCAACGGGATATTCTTCTAAGAAAATACAGGAACGGAAAAAGATAATTGCAGACAATGGATTTTCTCTGGATCTCTCTACTGTTCAGGTGCATGAAAAATTTTTTTCTACCTTAATGCGTGGACTTTCCATGATGACAAGTCTGCATAAAGTTGAATGGACAATAAAATCCGGAACACCCAGATCATACGATTATTTAATTGAATTAAAAGAGGGAACTATAGATTATTGGTATATTAGATATGTAGATAGAATTACTTCTGATGAAGAAAGAAAAAAAGCCTTAACTGCCATTTATGGAGAATTTGCAAAATTGAAATTGGACGGAAAAATCAAAGTTTCTTGCGCCACTCCTTCTTATGAAGATTATGATTATTTTGTTACAATTCCACCATACCCATTAAATACAAATGCTTCAATTATATATTTTGATTCTGAACTCGAAAGATTTGCAGACGAAACCTTTTTAGAGACAGCTTTACCACTTAAAGAAAATATTCCTGTTAAGGATTTTTGTAATCTTACCGAATCACTGATACTATAACTATTTGATTTTATCACAGAGAGAGTTGCTTATGGCTCTCTCTTTTTTAACGCTTCCTCCTCCTATGTTCTAATTCATTATGGCAAATCATTTTCTAAAGCAAGATCCACCTGTGTTTAACAATATTGTCTTTCCGACAAATGTTCTTTCATCAGGTTTTTATCTTGCTGGGGATTCCCCAAACCCATTCTTTCTATTTATGCCGAGGTTACTGTACACATTAGAGCAAGATCCACCCCGGTAATACCATATCGCTATTTTAGCAATACGGCATTTTCCGGATGTTGAAATCTTGCTGAGGATTGTGCTCCCCAGTACCTCACATTCAGCATAAATATATAATTGGTTCCTCGAATTTCTTCGGTCACAGCACAGGGAAAAAAATAGGCTAAACAGCCCTATATCCCTGTGAAATCACCATGTGATTAAAAAATAGCAAGGACAGGAAGTGTGGATACACTTCCGCAAAATTGCCAATTTCGGAGCCATATCCAAAATTGAAAAATACATAAAAATCAAAAATCCGAAACCTTACTTGATATCCAAATTTATAATTTTTACAGATTACAAAAAAACCAATATGAAAATTTTACAAATTTTGTACCACCTGTAAAATTCCCATATTGGTTTTCATTCAGCTTTTATGGATTTGGAATATTCTATGTTTTCAAATATTTTACTTTGAGCAAAAAACAGCTCTATAAACTTTTATCATTGCATTTTCTGGTATAATTTCATCAACTCTCCCACACAATCTGCTTCCGTCATTTTTGTACTAAAGCCATACGCAGCCATAACAGCTTTATCATTTGCAGTATGTGCTCGCCGTAACTCGGCTGGCATTGTTAAAGGATCATATAAAGCCGCAAGATTACTATTAGGATATAATGTTCTTGCTTTCAAAATTTCCTGTGCCGATTTTTCAATTTGTTCCCGATTCTTCTCCGTTACTACAGGCCACGGGAAATTGTTATACACTATTGTGTTTGAATAACTATAATCACTTTTTAATCTTCCACACACTGCTCGCATCCATGCCATATGAACATTCGACATCAATACACCAAATTCATAAAATGATGCATTTGGCATAGTGAATAATTTGTCTCCCGGAATAATTTCACCATCTAAATAATCCATTGGAATATATCTACGATTCTGAGAAGAAACTTTGGGAATCGCAATATATTGATTTTTATGTTCAAGTATTGATGCAAATAAAGTTGGATTCTCAGCCGCTTTTTTTGTGTTCGCTCTTGTACTACTAAGTCTAAATTCACGTACTTTATTCACCCGTTCTAATATCATCGGACATTTTTTTAATAATCCAGGATCAGCTCCAACAAGCCAAATACAATATCTCGGCTTTCGATCAATAAAATCTTTTCCCATCATATAATGTCTAAAAAACGGAGAAGCCTGTGGTTCTTTTTCCAAAAACTCTTCCTTTTCCTCTTCCGTCAATATTAAAAATCCACCATCAATTGCTTGCCCACCTAATGCTATTTCAGGAACATTACACAATGGTTTCATTCTTTTTTCAATGAATATATTTTCTGCATCAAGCAAATATCCATTAATATTATTCGCCGGAATTGCGTTCTCACCTGAATAAATTATTTTCTGCTTATTATTTACAGCTCTGCTAAAGCCAACAATTACACAATGAACATGCGCTTTTATTGACGCTTCACTATCCCATATAAATGTTCTGTATGCAAAATCAATATGTACACCTGATTCAAAAAGCGGTTTCCAGAGAATCGAAACACTTTCTCCCTGTGTAATTGAATTAGTTGATACCAATGCTGCTCTGATATTATAATTTCCCATATAGTCAGCTGCTTTTTTATACCAGCAACTAACATAATCAAGATTTCCTATACTCTTCCATCCTTCAAATATCTTCTCAACATCTTCCTTCTGCTCCGACGCCATCCAACGTGCTCCTACAAATGGCGGATTTCCCATTATAAACGATAATTTTTCTGCAGGAATTACATCATTCCAATCAATTCTTAATGCATTTCCTTCTGTGATATTTACATATGTCTTTAAAGGAAGAAAATCATCATTAAATCCATACACAATATTTTTCGTTTCTTCCAACATTTGAGATTCTGCAATCCATAAAGCCGTTTTTGCAACTGTAACTGCAAAATCGTTAATCTCTATTCCATAAAATTGCTGAATAGAAACTCTAATTGGATTATTTACCTCTACCAATGTCATTTGTCCGCCAACTTTTTCCTTTATCACCTCATTCTCCAAACGACGAAGCGACAAGTATGTTTCTGTAAGGAAATTTCCAGAACCACACGCAGGATCAAAAAATGTAAGTGATGCCAATTTATTTTGGAATTCTTCCAATTTTTTATCTCTGGTACGCTTCACTTGAATTGCTCTAATACTATCAAATTCCTTTTGCAAATCTTCCAAAAAAAGCGGACTAATAACTTTATGTATATTTTCAATAGATGTATAATGCATTCCTCCCGAACGTCTGGTCTCAGGATTTAATGTAGATTCAAATACCGCTCCAAATATAGTTGGAGAAATATCACTCCAATCAAAATCTTCTGACGCTTTTGTAAGAAGTAATTCTTTAATTTCCTCTGTAAAAGGTGGTATCTCAATAGTTTCATCAGCAAATAACCCACCATTTACATACGGGAACTGAGCAAGTTCTTCCTCCAAATACTCGTCTCGCTCTGATACAGGTGTATCCAATATCTTAAATAATTCTAATAAAGCTCTCCGGCAATCCTTTACTTCATATGTTTCCAAATAATCATGGAACATATTTCTCTTTCCGAAAATACCAGCATCTTCTGCATACAAGCAAAAAACAATTCGCACACATAAAGCATTCAGGCTCTTTAGTTTATGCTCTCTTTTTTCTTTCTGCTCAAATGTTTCATCCTTTTCCTTAATATCTGGTATACGATATTGTTTTAAAAACGCATCATAAATAAGCCCAACAATACCTCCTGCTTTTATTGATACTTCCATTTCATGCGATATTGTCTTTACTTCCTTTTTCACCAAGAAGTCCAACAATGGATATTTGCTTTGTAATTCATCTAAAGCAATCTTTGTCGGTTCTGGCTGTTTCTGGTTCATATCATAAATCCAAATTTCAGCAAAATTTGACGTAACAATCCACCGAGCTCTTTCATCAAAAGTCAGCTTCCCATTATATCTGTCTGCCTGTTCAAATGGAGTAAGATCAACATCTCCTGAATTCCTGATTTTCTGATCCAATGCTTTTCCAAGACTCTTCTGTTCAATAATTACTCGTGTTTCAGGAATATATACATCAATACGTTTTGTATTTCCATCAATTACAACTTTCTTTTCAAAGTTCAAACGTTCTGTCACATTATCCATTCCCAAAACATTCGTCAATAAATCAATCCAATAAGAACGTCCATCTTCATCTTCTTTCCCTTTTCCCATCCATCGGTTTACAAATTGACGGGCAGCCTCTCTTTGTTCTGCATCTGTCATGCTTTTTCCTCCTAAATAATCGTACATTCACAAATCTTTCTCCGACTATTTTTACATATCATATCCACAGTATATCATAAAATTATTACAGAACAGCATTCATATATCATTATTTGTATTTTGTCTACACACAAGGAACTTCTACCGCCAAATCATAATAATATTGATACATGACCATGTTATCTTTTGCTTCTATATACACTCTCTGAGCTTCTTTCATCAAGTTATTCCAAATATCTTTCCATTCACTAGGAGCCGAATCTAAAAACCACATATTATTAAATGACATTTCTATCGTCCCCCATAAATCATCTTCTTTACGCTCAGTTTTTATATTCATCTGCATATTTCGTGCAATTTCCAATGCATCTTTTTGTAAAAAAGTGAATTTCACTACTTTTTGAG
>JAPFDH010000029.1 GCA_026169045.1 Lachnospiraceae bacterium
TAAAACCGCACTGCGTGCTTATTGTGGCTATCGCCACTGTTTTACTCATTTACAGGCGCTCAGCTCATAGGTCTGAGCGGTCGAAAAATTATGCAAGCATAATTTTCTCGCCCGTTACAGCCCTATGGCTGAACTGTTACTGATAAGATAAAAAATTACGAATTAGTATAGTAAAATTTTCAAAATAGTGATATACTAAGTACAGTATTTAGTATATCCAGCCATATTTGTTTTACAGCTGAAACCAGTTGGACAAGATGGAGAAATAATGGAAGAAAGGACGTGGCAAGATGAGTAAGATGGATGAATTGTTACATGTCAGTAAACTGAATGATCTTCTGAAACAAAAAGAAGAAAATGACCGAAAGAAAAATACGGTGATCTGGATTCTTGCAATCCTGGGTGCAGTGACAGCGGTAGCAGCTATTGCTTATGCAGTTTATCGTTTCCTGACACCAGATTATTTGGAAGACTTCGAAGATGATTTTGAAGATGACTTCGATGATGATTTCTTTGAAGACGAGGAAGATACCGAAGAGGAAAAAAAAGAAGAAAAGGCTGAAGAAGCAGAAAAGCAAGAAGTAGATAAAGAAGAAAACGACGAAAACTGATTTGTCGGGTAAGATATGGAAAGCCGGGAAAGTGATAAACTTTTTTCCCGGCTTTCCTGGTGTTTGAAGGAGACAGGAGGAAATGGCATATGAAAAAAGGAAAGATATATGAGGGAGTGGTTCGGGAAGTGAAATTTCCCAATCACGGAATTGTTGAAACTGAAGGGGGATGTGCAATTGTAAAAAATACCATACCTGGTCAAACGGTACGATTTTCTGTATCAAAAATACGAAAAGGAAAAGCGGAAGGCCGTCTTTTGGAATTATTAAAACCCTCACCGAAAGAAATGGCAGTCATGGGAGAAAATGGCGTAGAATATAATCCGGAGGTCTGTCCTCATTTTGGTATTTGCGGAGGCTGTACCTATCAGTCCCTCCCTTATGAAGAGCAGTTAACTATAAAAGAAACACAAGTAAAAAAAATGCTGGATGGAGTAATTTCATCACCGTATATCTTTGAAGGAATAAAGAAAAGTCCGGTTTCTGCCGGATATCGCAATAAAATGGAGTTTTCGTTCGGAGACGAAGTAAAGGACGGACCTTTGGCATTGGGAATGCATAAAAGGGGAAGTTTTCATGATATTGTCACTGTAGATCATTGTAATATTGTAGATGAGGATTTCAGAAAAATTCTGAGTTTTACATTGCAGTATTTTCAGGAGAAACGAATTCCGTTTTACCGTAAATTAACACATGAAGGGGTTTTGCGTCATCTGCTGATTCGAAAGGCTGTAAAAACGGGAGAAATCATGGTGGATTTGGTGACGAGCTCTCAGCAGGAACTTCCACTTTCCCAGTGGGTGGACGATTTGCGTAATATGAAATTTAATGGGACATTGACGGGAGTCCTGCATACAATCAATGATAGTCTGGCCGATGCAGTTATCAATGAGAAGACTGATCTCTTATATGGAAATGATTATATTTATGAAGAACTCTTGGGGTTAAAATTTAAGATTACACCATTTTCCTTTTTCCAGACCAATTCTCTTGGAGCAGAGGTGTTATACGAGACGGTACGTTCTTATATAGGTGATACCAATCAAAAGGAAATTTTTGATTTGTACAGTGGTACCGGAACGATTGCACAGATTTTGGCTGCTGTAGCAAAACGTGTGGTTGGTGTAGAAATTGTAGAAGAAGCTGTGGAAGCAGCAAAAGAAAATGCAAAATTAAATGGACTGACTAACTGTGAATTTTGGGCAGGAGATGTGTTAAAAGTTATTGATGAGCTGGAAGGAAAACCAGACCTTATTGTTTTGGATCCGCCGCGGGATGGCATACATCCGAAGGCATTGGACAAAATCATTCGTTTTCAGGTGGATCGTATGGTTTATATTTCCTGTAAGCCTACCAGTCTTGTCCGGGATCTGGAAATTTTACAGGAAAGAGGATATCAGGTGGAACGCGCCTGCTGCTGTGATCTTTTTTGCGGTACACCGCATGTGGAGACGGTAGTACTTCTGGAAAGAAAAAAATAGTAAAAAATCTTGACATCTGCATGGAAGATGTATATTATTAACTATGTTAATTAACTGTGTTAACTTAGTAGAAGGGAAAGATGAAATCGATGCAGATGAATTGGATTGATATGGTACGTTACCAACAACAGTTGCAGAAAATAACCAGATTGTTATTTCCGACAAAACAGACGAATCTGACAGTAAGTGAATGTGAATTGCTGGCTTGTCTATATTTGGATCAGGAACAAAATACTCCTGTATTACTTAGTCAGAGAAGTGGAATGAAAAAAGAGGCGGTGAGCCGGTGTCTGAAAAGCTTAAGCGAGAAGAAGTGTATTCGAAGGGAAAAGCAGACAGATGATGAGCGCAGCTATCGGATTTTTCTTACAGATACAGGGATTTCAGAGTTAAAAAAAGGATATGAAGCGATTCTGCAGCCATTTTATGATATGTGGAGAAGTGTAGGAACAGACTTTGAACAGTTTTTACAGTATACTGACAAAATTGTGCTACATATAAATAAAGAACAGGAGTGAATCAACGCATATGAACTTTTATCAGGCATTACAAATGGATCCGTCTGTTTTGAAAAAAAGAATTGCACAATGTGAGACAGTACGGGAAAAGATCTTTTATTGGGCTGCCATAGCAATACGGTCTGTACTGATTGTGGCTTTTGCCGTTGTGTTTATTAGTGCGCTTTCCAGTTTGTTCGGACAGGAAAATACGCCTTTGGCGGTGGCTCTATTTTGTATTATGTTGGGGATTCGTTTTGTAAATTTTGAATATTGTACAAGGGATTCTCTGATAACGCTGGCAGCAGCCTTGGGAATTTTAGTATTTGTACCCAGCATAGTAGGGATGGTTCCTCCGGTTGCGATGGTACTCATTCATTTTTTGGGATTCTTTACATTGCTCTACATGACAACACAGAGACCGGAACTGGGGAATGGGGGTCTGTATAGTTTTGCATATGTATACTTGACAGGGAATCCTGTTTATGGAGTTTCCCTTGAAAATAGAGTGCTCTTGGCATTGGTGGGATATGTTGTTTGCGGACTGATTTTGTGGGCGAAGCATCGCCATTCCCATACAACCGTACGATTTCATCATTTGATTTTAAGATTTAATGTTAAAAATCCGGTACATTTGTGGCAATTGCGTATGGCTTTGGGAGTTAGTCTGATTTTGACTGCCGGACAGATATTTGGAATACCGCGTTTTATGTGGATGGGATTTGCGTGTGCTTCTCTTTTATCGGAATATCCGTATTCTTCCAATACATTGCCCCGTTTTTGGCAGCGTATCATTGGGGCGTTGGCCGGATCTGGACTGTTTTTTATTATTTATCAGATAACGCCGGAATTTTTCCATCCGCTAATGGGACCGTTGGGAGGTTTGTGTCTTGGATTTTGTACAGATTATCGATACAAGACGGCAATGAATTGTTTTGGAGCCCTGATGTTGGCGACAAGCATTTATGGCATTCATGCAGCAGTTTTGCTGAGAATTACAGATACGATACTGGGTGTATGTTTTGGTATGATATTTGCCGTGATTTTTCATAAATTAATTGCAATAAAATATCTGAATGAGGAAATCACATAATGCCCAGGAAGGAAAATAGGGCAGGAGAATATAATTGGTTTGAAAAAAGGAGAAGCATGCAGTGAAGCACTGTATGCTTCTTTTATAAATGCTAAAATATGCAGCAGATCTTTGGAAAAAGCTATGGTATAATAGATCAGAAGAATATTATTTTATGGTAACAGTTCAGCCATAGGGCTGTAACGGAAACCAATCAGACCTATGAGCTGAGCGCCTGTAAATGAGTAAAACAGTGGCGATAGCCACAATAAGCACCCAGTGCGGTTTTACGAATGGCGCGGGCTGAACTGTTACATTTTATGTGATTTGAGATGTGAGAAAAAGTATGGATTATATCAGTTATTATCAGTCGCCTCTGGGACAAATGTTACTGGCTGCGAAAGGGGATGCATTATCCGGTGTTTGGTTTGAAGGACAAAAATACTATGGATCTACTTTGGCGGAAGTATATGAAGAAAAAAATGTTCCCATATTGGAGCAGACAAAAGATTGGTTGAACATATATTTTCAGGGAGAAAATCCTGATTTCATGCCGCATATGATATGGATAGGATCTTCATTTCAGAAAGATGTGTGGAGAAGCTTGATGGAGATTCCCTATGGAAATGTGACGACTTATGGAGAAATCGGAAATAAGCTGGCAAAAGAGCGGGGAGTCGCAAGGATGGCGGCTCGTGCCGTGGGTACAGCGGTCGGTCATAATCCGATTTCAATTCTTGTTCCCTGCCATCGTGTGGTAGGAGTAAACGGAAAATTAACCGGATATGCGGGTGGCATAGACAGAAAAGCAGCTTTGCTTATGATGGAACATGAAAAGATGTAATAAGTAGTATTTGAGAAAGAACGTATCAGCCCATAAGGACAGGAGGAATAGTATGCAGATTATTGATCTAAGAATCCGAAATTTTAAATGTATACGTGAAATGATGCTGTCAGATGTGGAAAATGCTTTAATTTTGGTGGGAAAAAATAATACCGGAAAAACAGCTGTTTTGGATGCGGTGCGGGCGGTGGGCGGATCTTATCAGATTCAGGAAGAGGATTTTAGAGAAGACTTTTCTAATATAGAGATTATGGTATCCATATCCATTCGGGAAGAAGATTTGAAAGAGTTTCACAGGAAGGGACTGGTCAGTTCCTATCGAAGATATGAGACATGGTATCAGGATTTTAGAAAAAAACTTCCTTCTTTTCAAAATGGAATATTAACATTTACGTTTATTGCAAATCGGGAAGAAAAAATACGTTATGAAGATGGAATACGTAAAGATAACAAATACATTCCTACTATATTTCCCAAAATCTATTATATGGATACGCAGAGAGATATGAAACAGTTTCAGGAAGATCTTCTGCTGATGCAGGAAGATGATCTTTTGCGGAAAATGAGAAGGGGAAGCTGTATTTTTGATGAGGCAAAAAAATGCAGTCATTGTTTTTCTTGTATAGGCTGGATTAATCAGAAGACACCGGAACAAATAAATGCATTGGAAGCGGCAAAACTTTTGGAATATAAATTATATCAATTAAATTTGGATGAATTTTCAAAACAGGTGAATGCTAATTTTCATAAAAACGGCGGACAGGAAGAAATTCGTTATTCCATGAATCGGGATATTGAGCGGATGTTGACCGTGACGGCAGAAATGTATCATCCAAAACAGGGGACATTACGGCCGATTGGTCATATGGGAAAAGGAATGCGCAGCATCTATATGCTTTCGCTTTTGGAAACATATGCGTTGGCGGAAGGAAAGGAGCCTGGTTTGATTTTAGTAGAAGAGCCGGAGATTTTCCTCCATCCTAAAATGCAAAAGGTGGCCGGGGATATCTTATATCAGCTCTCTAAAAAAAATCAGGTTATGTTTTCTACCCATTCCTCTAATTTACTGGCGAATTTTAACAGCAGGCAGATTCGTCAGATTCTTGTGGAGGAAGATGGGTATTCCAGTGTGTGTGAAAAAACCGATATCAGTGCGATATTAGACGATCTTGGTTATTCTGCCGGAGATCTTATGAACGTAAATTTTGTTTTTATTGTTGAAGGGAAACAGGATAAAAGCCGTTTGCCCTTATTAATAAAAAAATACTATGCAGAAACATACGATGAAGATGGATATTTGTCACGGATTGCCATTATTACTACCAATAGCTGTACCAATATTAAGACATATGCCAATTTGAAGTATATGAATCAGATTTATCTGAAAGACAATTTTTTGATGATTCGAGATGGAGACGGAAAGGATAGCCGTGATTTAAAACGTCAGCTATGTCGTTACTATGAAGAGAGAAAAAAGGAAGATATTGATTCTTTACCAAGGGTGTCGGAGAAAAATGTATTGATTTTAAAATATTATTCTTTTGAAAATTATTTTTTAAATCCTTCTGTGATGACAAAGTTAGGTGTGATTGCCTCAGAAAGAGAATTTTATGAAATTATATTGAGTAAATGGAAAGAGTATTTACATCGGATTCCCAGTGGACGTCATCTGAAAGAAATATTAGGAAAAGACATGAATACGGTGGAAGAGATTCAGGAAAATATAGAATTGATCAAACAATATTTGCGTGGCCATAATTTATATGATATTTTTTATGGGCAATATCGTGAAAACGAGATGCAGCTGTTAAAGCAGTATATTGAATTTGCTCCCCGGGAAGATTTTCAGGACATTTTAGATGCGATTGACCGTTTTCTGTATTTTGAGAGCAGAAAAATTTAATCTGTGATTGTAAAACGTACGAACATAGGAAACGATGGGTGAAGATCTATGATGAATATAGGAGGAAAATATGATTCAGACAGAAACAAGTGAGTTGTTTGCAAAAACATTTTCTTTTTGGGATAAACTGACAGAGGCACAGCAAGATAAATTTTGTAGAAATACCCATTTGATTTTGTATCATAAAGGGCAGAACATACATGGAGGCAGCGGAGAGTGCACTGGAGGGATTTTTGTGAAAAGCGGATGCATTCGGGTTTATATTTTGTCCGATGAAGGAAAAGAGATTACTTTGTATCGATTATACCCTGGTGAGATTTGTATGCTTTCTGCTTCTTGTGTTTTGCAAACGATTACCTTTGATGTAATGGTAGATGCGGAAATGGAAAGCGAATGTTATATCATAAATGGGAAAATGTTTGCAGATATTACAAAAACCAATGTTTATGCTGAAAATTATGCTCTTAATCTGGTGGCCAGTCGGTTTTCGGATGTGATGTGGGTAATGCAGCAAATACTTTTTATGAGTTTTGATAAACGTCTGGCAATTTTTCTATATGATGAGATGATTAAAACAGGAGATGAAAAAATCCAGCTCACTCAGGAACAGATTGCCAAATATGTGGGATCTGCCCGTGAAGTAGTGAGCCGGATGTTGAAATATTTCGCTTCAGAAGGAATTGTGTCTTATTCCAGAGGCGGTGTGGTTATTTTAGATAAGAAAAAGTTGAAACAATTAGCCTTTTAATAAGTCTAAAATAGCTGCCTTTGGCTTGGCACCAACGGATTGATTGGTTATCTTTCCGTTTTTCATAACAATAAGAGTGGGAATGCTCATAACCTGGAATTGTTGTGCCAGTTCTGGTTGTTCGTCGACATTCACTTTACATACTTTAATGGTAGATACTTCTTCAGCGATTTCGTCTACGATGGGAGAAACCATGCGACATGGTCCGCACCATGATGCCCAAAAATCCAGAAGAACTGGTTTATCTGCATTTAAAACTTCTTCATTAAAATTTTCCTTTGTGATTGTGATTACTGCCATAAATATATTCTCCTTTTCTGATAAATAATAATTGTTTTTTTGATTCGTTCCTGCAATAGATGAAAAATATTTTTGCTTTCCGTATCTATATTAGGATTTCTATGGTTTATATTATACAGAATCGGAAATAAAATACCGTGATCAGGTCACAAAAATAATTTGACGGAATTATTTTAAATCATTGGCAAGGGAAGGATCATGTTTCAGGGCATGTTCCTTAATTTTAGTGAAACTTTCTGTACTTATCACATGCTCGATTTGGCAAGCATCTTCTCTGGCAGTAGTTTCATCGACGCCAAGATGGACAAGAAGAGAACTGAGAACACGATGACGCTCATAGACACGTTCGGCGATTTCGCGTCCGCGCTCGGTTAAGTGAATATGGTCTTCTCCATCTACCGTGATATAACCGTTTTCACGCAGCTTTTTCATAGCGATACTTACACTTGGTTTAGAAAAATTGAGAGCAGTGGCAATATTGATGGAGTGAACGCCTTCTCCTTTAAAAGATAGAATTAAGATGGTTTCCAAATAGTCTTCTGCTGATTTTTGTATTTTCATATTATTCTCCTATATATCCTTTGATACTATAATCGTATCATAATGAGACATGTTTTCCAAGATTTTCTTATAAAAGAAGAAAAAATAATTGACAGAATCCCAAATATGTATTACTCTAATATATATAAGTTAAGCAAGACTAACCTAGTGCGAATTGTTCGGGAAGGATTGCTTATAAGGAGGAGGATAGAGAAATGAATTTGTTAAATGCCAATCCTGGTGAAGAATATATCGTAAAGGATATTGTGACAGATGACGAGGAACTGAATGCATTTCTTTTTTCGCTTGGTTGCTATCAAGGAGAACCGATTACAGTAATTTCCCATTTAAAAGGTGGATGTGTGGTTTCTATAAAGGATGGCAGATATAATATTGATACTGATTTAGCCAAAGCTATTTCAATATAAGGTGACTTCGGTCGCTTTTTTTAAGACTAGTAGTTAGTCTTGTCTAATCAATAAAGGAGGATAGGGAAGATGAGAATTGCATTGGCAGGAAATCCCAATAGTGGAAAAACAACGATGTATAATGCTCTGACGGGAAGAAATGAGCGTGTAGGCAATTGGGCTGGTGTTACAGTTGAGAGAAAGGAGCATCCAATTAAAAAAAGTTATTCCGATGGAATGGAGGAACTGATTGCGGTTGATTTACCGGGTGCATATTCCATGTCGCCGTTTACATCCGAGGAAAGTATTACCAGCAGTTATGTAAAAGAGGAGAATCCCGATGTAATCATTAATATTGTGGATGCGACCAATTTAAGCCGAAGTCTTTTTTTTACCACACAACTTTTAGAACTGGGGATTCCGGTCGTTGTTGCGCTCAATAAGAGTGATATTAATAAGAAAAAGAAAACAAAAATTGATACCGATCGATTGGCAAAGAAATTGGGATGCCCTGTGATTCAGACTGTATCAATTATGGCAGACGACAGTGGTCTGGCAGAGGTAGTAAAGCAGGCAGTCATTTTAAATGGGCAGGGACAAAAAGCTCCTTATACGCAGGGGAACATTAATCTGAGAGATAAGAAGTCGGTGGAAAATGCGGATCGGAAACGCTTTGACTTTGTTAATCAGATTGTAAAAGATGTGGAAAAGCGGGAAATATTTACAAAGGATCGAAATCAGCAGGATAAAATAGATGCGATTCTTACGAATAAAATAATTGGTATACCAATTTTTGCTGTAATCATGTTCTTGGTTTTTTACATATCCCAATCAACGGTTGGAACGTGGATTGCCGATTGGCTGGTAGGTTGGATTGAAACATTTCAAGGCTGGGTTGCAGGTTTAGTGGAAGGGACCAATCCATTCTTGCAGTCATTACTGGTTGATGGTATTATAGGTGGCGTAGGTGCCGTAGTCGGATTTTTGCCACTGGTAATGGTGATGTATTTCCTGATTGCTTTGCTGGAAGATTGTGGGTATATGGCTCGTGCGACAATTGTATTGGATCCTATCTTTAAACGAGTTGGTTTGTCCGGAAAATCAGTTATTCCTATGGTAATCGGAACAGGGTGTGCCATTCCTGGAATTATGGCCAGCCGTACCATACGAAATGAGCGGGAGAGAAGAACAACGGCAATGCTGACTCCGTTTATGCCATGTGGAGCAAAGATGCCGGTTATTGCATTGTTTGCCGGTGCTTTTTTTGCGGATGCTCCATGGGTAGGACCGCTGATGTATTTTGTTGGAATTGTATTGATTTTGTTGGGCGCGTTGCTCGTAAAGAAACTGACTGGTTATAAATACAGAAAATCGTTCTTTATTATCGAACTTCCGGAATACAAGATTCCCAGTTTAAAGAGAGCCGTTTTATCCATGCTGTCCCGTGGGAAAGCTTACATTGTAAAAGCCGGAACGATTATTCTGGTTTGCAATGCGGTTGTACAGATTATGCAGACCTTTAATTGGAAATTAGAAGTAGTAGAAGAAGGGATGGAGGGAACATCCATTTTGGCATCCATAGCATCACCATTTGCGGTGTTGTTGATTCCGGTCGGATTTGGAGTATGGCAGCTGGCAGCGGCGGCGATTACCGGTTTTATCGCAAAAGAAAATGTAGTCGGTACATTGGCTGTGGTCTATGGGCTTACCAATTTTATTGATACAGATGAGTTGGCCTTAATTGGAGAAGGAAATGAAGTAGCGGCTGTTATGGGATTGACAAAAGTAGCAGCATTGGCATATCTGATGTTTAACTTGTATACACCGCCGTGCTTTGCTGCGATTGGAGCCATGAATTCGGAAATGCAGAATAAAAAATGGTTGTGGGGAGGGATTGCTCTCCAGTTAGCTACAGGTTATACGGTTGCTTTTCTCATATACCAGTTCGGAACTTTATTTACAACGGGAACGCTGGGAATTGGATTTGTGCCAGGGTTAATGGCAGTGATTCTTTTTGCAATGATATTGGCAGTATTAATCCGTATTACCAATCAGAAATTCAGTGCAAGATATCAATTGGATTAAAGAATGATTCAAGGATGTGAAAATGTATGGAAAATATTATAGTAGGAGGTATTTTGCTGATCGCAATCGGTGCTGCGGTTTGGCATATTGTAAAATCGAGAAAAAAAGGGATAAAATGTATTGGCTGTCCGGCGGGAGGCTGTTGTCCTCATAGTAAGAAAACGCATACAACCTGTCAATGCGCTGGTCAGATGGAAAAGGAAAATCGATCATAGTAAAATAGTCATCCGTGTTGTGATATGTTTAAACAGCGGATGACTATTTTTATTTGCGCGCAGACAACGAGCCGTGTGCGGATGCTTGTATACGCATACGGCGACTGTCCGCGAACGTGAGAAACTCGCAAAGCGTGTTTCTCATCGTTTTATTTTATTTCCTATTGATTTAGTAGGAATTTGATTGTATAATAACAAGGAAAATAAATAGAACTATAGGATAAACAATGAAAACAGCCGTTGGCAAAAATGGAGGGTATATATGTCGAATTCGTTGATACAGATAAATCAATTAACTGTTTGTGTAGAAGAAAAGGAGATTCTTCATGGAGTAGATTTGGAGATAAAAAAAGGAGAGACCCATGTTCTGATGGGCCCCAATGGTGCAGGTAAGTCCACGTTAGGTTATGCATTAATGGGAAATCCAAGATATGAAATCAGTGGTGGAACAATTTATTTTCATGGTAAAGATGTGACAGCAGAATCGGCAGATAAGAGAGCGAAAGAAGGAATGTTTCTGTCTTTTCAGAATCCTTTGGAAGTCCCGGGACTTTCCCTGGGAAGTTTTATTCGGGGGGCATTGGAACAGAGAAGAGGGTGCCGTATAAAATTATGGGACTTTAAAAAAGAATTGAAACAATATATGGAATTTTTGCAGATACAGGAGTCTTATGCGGATCGGGACTTGAATGTAGGTTTTTCTGGCGGAGAAAAGAAGAAAGCAGAAATTCTTCAACTTTTAATGATGAAACCGGACTTGGCCATATTGGATGAAACAGATTCAGGACTGGATGTGGATGCCGTTCGAACAGTATCAAAAGGAGTAAGGGAATTTCAAAAAGATAAGGATCGGTCCTTACTTATTATCACACATAATACCAGAATATTAGAAAAACTGGATGTGGATTATACACATATTATGGTAAATGGAAGGATAGTAAAAACAGGAGATGCTTCTCTGGTACAGGAGATCAATGAAAGAGGATTTGAGGCATATCTGAATCAAAAGCAATAATAGGATCGGTGTTTTGAAAAAGGATCGTAGGAAAGGAGAGTAATGCATGGAAGGAAAAACATATGTGGATGATATTGACCGAAGCATTTATGATATGAAAAATGAGGACAGGGATGCATATCGACTACAGGAAGGACTGACGGCATCCATAGTGGAACAGATTTCAAAAACGAAACGTGACCCGGAATGGATGCGGCAGTTTCGTTTACAGTCACTGGAAATTTATAATGATATGAAGATACCCGACTGGGGACCTTCTCTGGACGGGCTTTCCATGGAGCAGATCGTGACATATGTGAGACCCAATACAAAAATGCAGGCAAAGTGGTCGCAGGTTCCAAAAGAGATTAAAGACACATTTGAGCGTCTTGGAATTCCTCAGGCAGAACGGGAATCCCTGGCTGGTGTGGGTGCACAGTATGATTCGGAATTGGTATATCATAATGTACGCCGGGAAGTGGAAGAACAAGGGGTAATTTATACGGATATGGAGAGTGCGTTGACCGGAACCTATTCGGATATGGTAAAAGAACATTTTATGAAGTTGGTTACTCCCAGGGATCATAAATTTGCGGCACTTCACGGGGCTGTCTGGTCCGGAGGATCGTTTGTATATGTTCCACCTGGAGTTTCCGTGGAAATTCCGCTGCAATCGTATTTTCGGTTGAATGCCCCGGGGGCCGGTCAATTTGAACATACGTTGATCATAGTGGACGAGGGAGCCTCTCTTCATTTTATAGAAGGATGTTCGGCACCAAAATATAATGTGGCGAATCTACATGCCGGATGTGTGGAGTTATTTGTGCGCAAAAACGGAAGATTACGTTATTCCACCATTGAAAATTGGTCGAAAAATATGTACAACCTGAATACCAAACGGGCAGTAGTGGATGCGGGAGGAACGATAGAGTGGGTATCGGGTTCTTTTGGATCCCATGTTTCGTACCTGTATCCTATGAGTATTCTGAAGGGAGAAGGAGCAAAAGCAGAATTCACGGGAATTACGTTTGCCGGAAAAGGACAAAATCTGGATACGGGAGCGAAAATAGTTCACAGCGCACCAAAGACATCTTCTTATATGAATACCCGTTCCATTTCAAAAGATGGGGGAGTCAGTACGTTTCGCAGTTCTGTGGTAGTTACAAAAGAAGCAAAAAAAAGTAAAGCTGCGGTATCCTGTCAATCTCTGATGCTGGATTCCATTTCCCGATCCGATACGATTCCGGCCATGGATATCCGTACACAGGATGCAGATATTGGTCATGAAGCAAAAATCGGAAAAATCAGTGATGAGGCAATCTTTTATCTGATGTCCAGAGGCATCAGTGAGGAAGAAGCGAAGGCTATGATCGTCAGCGGATTTGCTGATAATGTATCCAAAGAACTTCCGCTGGAATATGCGGTGGAAATGAATAATCTGATTCGTTTGGAAATGGTGGGAAGCATAGGATAACGAAAAGAATGACGGGATCAGAGAAAATGAAACAGAACAGTAAATGGAATGGAGGAAAAAATGGAACAGGGGTATCAAATGACAATAAACCGGCTGCCTGCTCCCACATGGAATTGGCTGCATATGAATGAGAGCAGTGTAACGGATATAAAACCTGAAAATAGAGATGCATTCTTTTTTGCAGAATTACCGAAAGGGGTTATATATAATCAGGATAAAAGACAATTGAATACGATTGTAAGCGGTATGGGAAAAGATATGGATAGGCTTTTGGATACTGCAAATGTGAGTGCACAACAGTTTGTAATCGGAGAAGGCGAAAATGTGGAAGAGCCACTACAGCTGCATTTGTCCTATGGAGATAACGCCAACGGGATTCATGCGGTGGAATTGATTGCTATGGAAAACAGCCGTTCAACGATTGTCATGGATTATACGTCAAAAGCACGGATGGGAGTGGGTGCTGTTTCTACGAAAATTCATGTGAAAAGAAATGCATCGGTTCAATTGATACAAGTGCAGCTGCTGGGAGAAGAATTTGTTCATCTCAATGATGTAGGTGTCTGGTGTGAGAAAGGGGGAAGTATGGAAGTAATACAACTTTTTCTTGGGGCAAGGGAAACCTATAGCGGATGGAGAAGTGACTTATTCGAAGATGAAAGCAATATGACAGTAAAGGTTGGATATCTGGGGCGAGACCAGCAGAAAATTGATATGAATTATGTGGCAGAACATAGCGGAAGAAAAACAAAAAGCTATATTCGGGCAAATGGGATCTTAAAAGACGAAGCAAGAAAATTATTTCGGGGAACCATTGATTTTAAGACCGGATGCATTGGAGCGGAAGGAGAAGAAACGGAAGACGTTTTGCTTTTAGGGGAAGATGTGGTAAATCAGACCATTCCTTTGATTTTATGCGGAGAAGAACAGGTACAGGGAAATCATGGTGCTACGATTGGAAAGCTGGACGAAGAAGTATTATTTTATCTTTGTTCCCGGGGAATGACAAAAGAAGCCGCCATAAATCAGGTGGCAATGGCGAGGCTGGAAGCATTGAATCATGAAATTCCTTCTGGAAAAGTACAGGATCTGGTACAAAATTATCTGAAAGGAGTATTTGATAATGAAATGGAGTGATAAAAGGCGTAGAGAAGAATTTCCATTTTTTTGTTATAGAGAAGAGATTTATCTGGATCATGCGGCCACATCGCAGAGACCGCAGCGTGTCTTAGATGCAGAAAGAGTATTTTATGAAAAACAGAATGCAAATCCCTTTCGTGGATTATATGAATTGGGAATGGAAGCCACAGATGCGTATGAACGGGCGAGAAAGACTGTTCAGAATTTTCTTCATGCACAATATGCAGAAGAAATTATCTTTACAAGAAATGCGACAGAAAGTCTTAATCTGGTGGCATATAGTTTCGGATGTCATTTTCTGAAAGAGGGGGATGAGATCATTGTAAGTATCATGGAGCATCACAGTAATCTTCTTCCATGGCAGATGGTAGCGGAAAAGACGGGGGCAAAACTGGTATTTTTGGAGTGTGGTGCGGATGGAACGATTTCTAAGGAACAGTTGGATTTTGCTTTTACAGAACGGACAAAATTGGTGGCAATTACTCATGTTTCCAATGTTTTGGGGTGCCAAAATCCGATTGAGGAAGTGGTGCGGCGTGCGCATGAATGCGAGGCTGTGGTAGTATTGGATGCAGCACAGAGTATTGCCCACAGGCCGGTGGATGTGGTGCTGCTGGATGTGGATTTTCTGGCATTTTCCGGTCACAAAATGATGGGACCCATGGGAATTGGGGTTCTATATGGAAAGAAGAAATGGCTGGAGCAAATGCCGCCATTTTTAAGAGGAGGGGAAATGATTGAATCGGTGAGCCGAACAGGAGCTACATTTGCACCTCTTCCCCATCGTCTGGAGGCTGGAACGGTAAATGCTGCCGCAGCAGTAGGCCTGGAAGCAGCAATTCATTTTATCCATGAAATCGGATGGGAAGAAATCAGGAGTAGGGAAGAAGAGTTGACTGCATATGCCATGAATCAAATGGAGGCAATACCTGAAATCCATATTCTCGGATCAAAGGATCCCAAAAATCATTCGGGAATTCTTACTTTTACGGTAGAGGGAGTACATCCGCATGATGTGGCATCCATTTTGGACGCAGATCATATCGCAGTTCGGGCAGGGCATCACTGTGCGCAGCCTTTATTTGCTCATTTGAACATTCCATCGGCCACAAGAGCCAGTTTGGCTTTTTATAATACAAAGGAAGAAATTGACCGATTTGTTGATTGCCTAAAACCACTCAGGAGGAAAATGGGATATGGAAAATAAGACATTTTATCATGAAATTCTGACGGATCATAATCTGCATCCCGCTCATAAACATGATCTGCATGATGCAGATTATGTGTTGGAAGGCGTGAATCCCAATTGCGGTGATGATATTTGGCTGAAAGTAAAAATAAATGATGGAAGAATTGAACAGGCATCTTTTTTGGGAGATGGATGTGCCATTTCCCAGGCGTCAGCGGATATGATGCTGGATTTGGTTATTGGAAAAACAAAGGAAGATGCACTTCGTATGACGGATTTGTTTTTGCGGATGATTCAAGGGGAGACAACGGAGAGTGAATTGGAAGAATTGGAAGAAGCGTCGGTGCTACAGAATGTGTCTCATATGCCTGCCAGAGTGAAGTGTGCAGTGTTGGGCTGGCATACATTAAAGGAAATTTTGGAGAATGAGTAAAACACTATAGAGAAAAGGGAAGCGGATTACTTTGGGATGAAACCGAAAGCAATCCGCTTTTTATGTAGAAGCTTAATGGGAAACGGCTTCCAGTTGTCTCATTTTTTTCATTTCCAGCCGAATTAAGATCATAGTAGTTAAAAAGGCGATGGTGTCTGCTACCGGAGCAGCAAACATAATTCCGTCAATTCCAAAAAAGATAGGAAGAATCAAAAGAAGAGGAACAAGGAAAATTACCTGCCTGGTTAGAGATAAAAATACGCCTTTGAGCGGTTTTCCGATGGCGGCAAAAAAATTGGAGGAAATCAATTGAACGCCATTGACGATTACCATAAAGAGAAAAATACGCATAAATTTAGTGGCAAATGTAAAGTAAAGCTCATCTCCTGTTCCAAAAATAGAGATAATTTGTCTTGGACAGAATTGGAACAGAAGAAATCCGATAAGGGATATAACAAGATTGCAGGAAATAGCAAGTTTATAAATACCTCGTACCCGGTCATATTGCTTTGCTCCATAATTGAACCCGATGATTGGTTGGGAACCTTGAGAGATTCCTATGATAATAGCCAGTAAAATAGCATTTGTTTTCATAACAATTCCACAGCTTGCCAGTGGAATTTCACTTCCGTAGACAGACATGGCACCATAATAAGTGAGGGAATTATTTAAAACGATTTGTACAAAAGTAATGGCCACTTGGTTTAAACTGTTGCTCATGCCAAGGGATGCAATGTTGAGGCATTCTTTGATTTTGGGGGTAAAATGATGTCGTTTTAATGTAATATGTTTAAAATGGCGCAGATAATTGGCAGCCATAAGAAATGAGAAAAACTGACCGATGACAGTTGCCAATGCAGCACCGGCCACACCCATATCAAAAATGAAAATGAAAATCGGATCCAGAATGGTATTGATAATGGCACCTACCAGCATACAGGTCATGGAATATTTGGGGCTGCCGTCGGCGCGTGCAAGGTTGCTCATACCGTTTGTAACGATTAAAAGAGGCATTCCTACTGCTGTGATTCTGGTATAACTTTCCGCATAGGGAAAGACTTCATCTGTGGAACCAAAAGCAATTAAGAGGGGGCGAAGAAAAAGTTCAATGATTATAACATAAAGAATTCCCAGAATGATCATCATGCTGACAGCATTGCCTACCGCTATTTCCGCGTTTTCCTTTCTTCCTGCTCCCAATTCCAAAGAAAAACGGGAAGCACTTCCGATACCGATTAATAGAGCGATAGCAAGACAGATTGTGGTAAGCGGATAAGCCACATTGGTTGCAGCATTTCCCAGATACCCCACTCCCTGTCCGATGAAAATCTGATCTACAATATTATAAAGAGAACTGACCAGCATGGCTATAATACTGGGAATCGCATATCCTTTTAAAAGTTTGGGGAGTTTTTCATATCCCAAAGGGTTTTTTTGTTGTACTTCACTATTCATATGTGTTTTCATTTCCTCCTTGTGTATTGAATTCGTTGAGGCTGAGTGCGTTCCATTGGGCACGTTGCAGGAGAGTAAGGAAAGATTCCTGCTCTTCTTTTGTAAAACCGGTTAATAATTGATGGTTCAATTTTTGAATTGCTTGATGAATGATGGTATAAGCTTGTTCGGTTTTGTCAGTGGGATAGAGACGACATGTGCGTTTATCTTTTTCGTTATGTTTTTTTATAAGAAATCCATTTTTTTCTAAAAATGCAATGGAACGGGTAATATTGCTGGGATGGATGTGAAACAATTTCAGAAAGCAATCCTGTGTGATTCCGGGATTTTCCCATATTTTTATAAGATACATATGTTGACTGCTGTTTATGCCCAGCGGTTCTAATATACGATCCATGTACATTTTAGTGCGACGGTCTGTGATGGACAGCCATTTAATCAGATTATCATTCATATCACAAATCTCCTTGGCAATCAAAAGTTGCAGTATGGCATTTGTAAAAACAGGAAAACCTCAGTAGTCTATTATAGGATAAAATAATTGCGCGCGCAATCATTTTGTAAAAATATTTAGCAGGGACTTAGAATAGTATCGTTTTATTACGTTTGTATCTCTTTATGTCCAATGAGGGCGAAACCATGGAACATATAATGGGGGCATGTTATACTAAGTCCATAAAATAAGAGGAAGTATCTCTGCCTGATGTAAGTTTTATGAGTTGAAAGAAACAAAAAACGGATGGAGGCATATGAAAATGGAAAAGAAAATAGAAAAGAAAATAGAAGAAAAAAAAGAAGTTTCTGTGGTATTTTTGGGGGGATCAATCACAGAGGGAACAGGAGCTTCGGTATTAAAAAAACGGTGGGCATCCCTTGTTCAGAATTGGTTGGAATCTGCATTTCAAGAGTATCGTTTTTCTTGTTACAATAAGGGCATTGGTGGAACGGATTCTGAATTTGGTGTGATACGCCTTGAAAAAGACGTTTTGTTTTATAATCCGGATATTGTTTTTGTAGAATTTGCAGTCAATGATTATGGAAAAGATCCGGATATTATTCTTAATGCGATGGAAGGAATCGTACGGGGAATCTGGAAGAAAAAAACGGATACTCAGATTATTTTTGTCGTTACTGCAATGTATCGCATGGAAGAAGAGGATTATAGCAGAAATCAACGTCCACAGTCTGTAGAAATTCATGAACAGGTGGCAAATCATTATGGAATACCTGTGATTTTTGTGGGAGAAACATTACTCTCCACAATTCGAAGAGAAAGAAAGGATCCTGTTTGCTATTTACCGGATCTTGTCCATCCAAATGATCAGGGACATGCCTTTTATGCCCGAGAAGTGATCAATTTTTTAAAAAAAATGCAATGGAATAAAAGATTGGGAGAATCTGTCAGGTGTTTTCCGGAGGCAATGGGAGATTTAAGATATAGTGACGTAAAAATGATAAATGCAGGATTTTGTGAGACAGATTTCAGAAAAAAAACAGATCCACTTTGTGGTCGTACACAGGGATACATAGAAAGCAATCGACCAGGAGAAAAGGGAAAACTAACATTTTATGGAAGTGGAATTGGCGTATTTTGGATGGTAGGAAGAGATTCAGGAAATATTTGGTTTAAGATTGATGATGAAGAGTGGAATCAAATATCATCTTGGGATTTGTACGCACTCCGTTATGACCGATGCGCTTGTAAAATGCTGAGACGCGGATTAAAAAGAGGGCAGCATCAATTGGAATTTTATGTATCAGCTGAAAAAGAAGAACGATCAACGGGATTTTTTATTCGTATCGGTGAATTTTTAGTAATATAAAGGAGGAGAAGCTTATGAATTCTTGGCTAAATCCAGAAAATTGTTTTTTTTCTGGAATTCGAAAAATTGTGGACCTGATTTGGCTTAGTATGTTGTGGACGGTTTGTTCACTGCCGATTGTCACGATCGGAGCATCCACTACGGGACTTTATTATGCAGTGGTAAAAAACATAAGAAGAGACCGAAGTTATCCAACCAGAGAATTTTTTCGTGGAATGAAGGAGAATTTTTTTCAGGCAACAGGAATCTGGATACTGATTATGGCATTATTTTTTATGGTTTTGACAGGAGATTTATCCGTGTTTGGGGATTTCCTTTCTGCTGAAACGGTGGTGGACGGTGTTTTTTGCTTTTTCTTTTTCCTCAAAATATGTTTGCCAATGGTACTGTTTTTATATGCATTGCCTATGATCAGCCGGTTTGATATGAAATTTGTAGCTGTGTTGGAAAAATCGATCTATCTGTCTGTTCGTCATATTTTATATACGATTATTTTGTTATTGCTTCTGTTCGTGACAGTTATCTTAGGTATGGCAGAGTTTTTGTTCTTTCTTTTTTTCCTTCCAAGCTTGTATTGTCTTATCGCTTCCTTTTTTCTGGAACCCATATGGAAACAATATACAATTCCCCCAACAAAGGGAGAAAATAGAGACTGCTGGTATATGGAATAGGCAGTCTCTATTCTGTTTGCGAACGTGAGAAATTCGCAAAATGTATTTCTCATCGTTTATAGGGAAAATACAAATAGAAAGAAGAACCTTTTTCCGGTTCACTTTCTACGTTTACATGAAAGGAATCTCCATAGAGTAGATTCATGCGAAGGATTACATTATGAAGGCCAATATGATCCTTGGGGTTGGGATTGAGATCAGTGATAATGGAACGTAGTTTTTCCAGAATCGCCGTATCCATTCCAGCCCCATTGTCCTGTATCAGTAAACAGCATTGATTATCTACCTGAGAAAAGGATAAGTTTAGCTGACTGTTTCCCGAAGAAATTCGATCGGATAAACCATGGAAGACAGCATTTTCCACAATGGGTTGAATGAATAATTTCGGGACAAGTGCATTTTGAATGTCTTCCTGCATATGAATGGAGATATTTAATTGCCCTCCGTAACGCATATTCAAAATATCCAAATAATTTCTTGTAAAGTTCATCTCCGTTTCCATAGTGACGAGATCTGTGGATTCTATGGCATAATGTAACAAACGGCTGAGTGAGAGGGTTAATTTAGGAACTTTGTGTTGATATCCCAAGGCTTCTGTTTCCAGAAGATGAATCATATTCAGAGTATTAAATAGAAAATGAGGATTAATCTGGGATTGTAAAGCCATCATTCGGGTTTTGTTTAAAAGAATAATTCGAGCACTAAGTTCATCGGAGAGTTGTTGATTGCTTTGCATATAAGTAGTTATACTTTGGGCAATATAAGTAATATCTTGATCATTGAGCATTTTTGCCGGAAGGCTTTTGGGAGATTGAATCAACTCCATGAGCGAACGGATGGGTTGGGCAGCACGGAATGTGAAAAAAAGTGATAAAAAAATGCTGGCGATCAGAATGACAAAAAACAAGGCGATGGTAAAAACACGGACGGATGAAAGTCTGGAGGCATAACCGGACAATTCTGTTACAATCACATAACTCCAGGGATATTCAGAAGAATGGATCTGAGCGTAAGTATATGTTTGGCCATTTTCATTAAAGAGTGAACAGCTTTCTTCTTTATCGGCATGAAATTGAGATAAAAAGGAAACGGATGAAAGGGGTTCCAGAAGTTCTTGTTGTCCGTTGCGGTATAGAATTTTCTGATCATCTGTGATCAGATATAACGATTGGGAATGATTGGAAGAAGGCTGCAGTTGTGCTAGCTTTGATAGATTTAAATTTATAACAATAGCAGAATCCCCTTCCGTGTAGGAAATTTGTTTCATCAGGCATAACAGGTAAGGAAAGACGCCATTCTTACACCTAGGAAAGAGAAGATAACTTTGTGGCTCTTCCTGAAAATATTCGATCCATCCATCATCGGAAAAATAGGAGATAGGGGTATATTCTGTGGAAGTCAGGATCGTTTGACTGACCCCAGAATATAGATAAATGGAATCAATGGTGTTTTGACGGCTGCAATAGGATTTTAACTGTTCCTGCAGACGGAGATGAATACCGTCTAGAAATAAATCCGGTTGTTTGGAGTGAAAATAAAGATTACATAGTTCTTCTGTGTCTAAGATAGCCATAATATAACGGGCATCTTTGATAAAGTCATCCACGGAACGTTTTAGGGTTTCCACTTGATTTTGGCTGGATGATAAGAATTCGGATTCTATGATTTGCCGGGAATTGCGATAGGTATATAGGGCAAAGGCCGAACAAAGGGTGAGGATACAAAGAAATAAAAGAAGAAAGTTCCGAAAAAAATAGCGACTGGATAGGAAATGACGGCTAGTTTGTCTTAAACGTTCACGTAGTTTCATCGGAGACCTCCTTCATTTTCAAGATAAAGCGACGGTATTCAGTAGGACTGTAGGAAGTATACTGACGGAAATTGATAAAAAAACGGTTTCGGCTTTGATATCCCACCGCTTTTGCAATGTCATTGATCTTCATGCGGGTTCCCAATAGTTCAATGGCTTTTTTCATCCGGACTGTTGTGAGAAAATTTAAAAAACTCATTCCTGTTTTCTGTTTAAAAAATCGACTGAAATAAGCGGAAGAGAGAAAGACGGCATCTGCCACATCTTCTCGGGTCAGGTCCATGGCATAGTGGGTTTCGATAAAAGAAATGGCTTTTGAGATAATACCATCCTCATCTTGAACCGTTTTGCTTCCTGAAAAATCTGGAAGATTGTCTTTGGTTTTGTTGCTTCTGGAGAGCATAAATTTTTCCAGAGAGGAAAAAAAGGAAACAGAATCAATGGAACAATGGAGATGAAGGTTTTGGGCAATGTGATCCAACAAAAGTCCGGTATCCAGACGACCTGGTTCCTGTTCGGTAATTACGACGAAATCGTAATGGTATCGTGTACGCATAATTAAGTATACAATCGTTTCCGGAAAAGTCATTCGTACCATATTGAACAGAGCGGTTGATAATGTTTCCCGCCCGTAGATCCATTGTGACGTGAGAGGATCATCGCCAGGACAGGAAAGACGGAGAAAAAAACCGGCACTCTTATCCAGAGAAAAGGGAAATTCCATGTCCCAGAAACGATGTTTCAATTCTTCCTCCGAGGAAAAACCATGGGTTAAAAGATCAATAAAGAAAAGTTCATATTCTTCAGTTGAATAGTCAATTTCTTGTGACATGGTTTGCAGCTGGGAAATTGTTCTGTGACAGTTTTTAAGGCTGGCTGTCAATTCATCAAAATCAATGGGTTTCAGCAGATAGTTACTTACATTATACTGCAAGGCCTGTTTCGCATATTCAAATTCACTATAGCCGCTTATGATGATTACCATAGTGTTGGGATAAGTGGTTTGAATCATACGGGAAAGTTCCAGTCCGTCCATAAGCGGCATGCGAATATCCGTTATGACAACATCCACCGGGTGAGTACTTAAATATTCGAGAGCTTCCCTTCCGTTGGTAAATGTTCCTGCTACGATGTACTCTGGCAGCTCAGAACAGATAAAATTTTTCAATGATACTCGTGTGATCATTTCATCATCGACAACTATAATACGCATGATAAACATCTCCCATATTTCGATATTTCTAGAATGAATTGTGTAAAAATGTATAGGACAATTATAGTATAAAAGTATCGCTTTTACAATAAAGTGTCAGAACGAGGGAACGAAACGATACTAAATGTAATAAAACATAACTGGATATCGTGTATTTTTGTAAAGTATAATAAAACCAGAATAAAAACTCCGTCAGGACGAAAACGGAGAGAAAGGGAGAAAGCATGGAAATGGTTCAAAAAAGGTTCAGAAAGAATCGTGCTGTATTTCGGGAAAATTTTTGGCTGACAATGATGGTACTTCCCGGTGCATTTTTATTACTTTTATTTAATTATGTACCTATGGTTGGAATTGTAATGGCGTTCAAAAAGTACAATCCCGTTTTGGGGATTTGGGACAGTCCATGGTGTGGATTGGATAATTTTGAATTTTTTTTCACATCGCAGGATGCAGTACGTGTGATTCGAAACACTTTGGGTTATAGTGTGACATTCTTAGTTTTGGATTTGATAGCCGGAGTGACTTTGGCGATTATGTTTTATAATTTAAAGTCCAGAAAAGCATTGAAATTTTATAATACGGTGGTCATCCTTCCTCGTTTTATGTCTATGGTTATCATTGCATTTATTGTGTATACACTGTTGAATCCGTCCTATGGTATTTTTAATACAATTATAGAACGATTGGGAGGAAACGGTGTTCAATGGTATATGGAACCGATGTATTGGCCGTTTATTTTGACCGGAGTACATATTTGGCAGACGGTAGGGATGAACAGTATTATCTATTACGCTTCGTTGATGGGATTGGATGAATCTCTTATTGAGGCAGCACAGCTGGATGGGGCGAATAAGTGGAAACAAACCATTCATGTGGTAATACCGCATTTAATACCAGTTATGGTAATTACGACAATTTTGGGAATCGGTCATCTGTTTTCCGGAGATTTCGGATTGTTTTATCAGGTGACAAAAGATGTGGGTCTATTGTATCCGACCACAGATATTATTAATACATATACCTTTCGTGCCCTGCAAAGCGGAGCATTGGAAAAGTCCACTGCTGTTGGTTTGTTCCAATCTGTAACTGGCTTGATTTTAGTGGTTGTAACCAATGGAATTGTTCGGAAAATTAGTCCGGATAATAGTATGTTTTAGGAATGGGAGGTTGTGTGATGAAAAAGAAAGAATGGATTCCCCATCCGGGAACAGGAAAAAAGAAAAAGAAATTGGGACAAGTGATTCTTCATATCATTTTTCTTATTATGGTGTTGATGTATTTGGTTCCGTTTATTCTGGTTATTTCCATTTCATTTTCAGATGAGGCATCTGTGATAAAGGAAGGGTATTCCCTTATTCCACCAAAATTTTCATTGGAAGCATATAAATTGGCATTTCGAAATCCAGAACAAATGCTTCAGTCGTATAAAGTAACCATATTGTTTACATTGGCTGCCACGGCATTATCCACCCTTGTGATGGGAATTATGGCATATCCATTGTCCCGGCCCAATTATAAGTTGAGAAAACCGTTTACATTTTTTGTATTATTTACCATGTTATTTTCCGGAGGATTGGTTCCCAGCTATATTTTAAATGTACAGTATCTGCATTTAAATGATACCATTTGGGTTTACATTTTTCCCGGACTTGTGTCGGCATATAATTTGATTATCATACGAACCAATTATAAGAGTCTTCCGGATGAATTAATTGAAGCGGCAAAAGTGGACGGAGCACGGGAAATGTATATTTGTTTTAAAATTGTTATGCCGCTGTGTAAGCCGGTTTTAGCATCGGTTGGATTTTTGTTTTTGGTAGCTAAGTGGAATGATTGGATGACATCGCTTTTGTATATTCATGAAGCGGATTTGTATTCTCTTCAGTATCTGCTTCAGAAGATATTAAAAGAATCCGAGTATTTGAAACAATTGGCGGATACCGGACAACTTATGGGTGGGGAGGTATTTCCATCAGAAAGTTTTCGTTATGCGATGGCATTGATTGCTGCCGGCCCGGTACTGGTTATTTTCCCATTTTTCCAGAAATATTTTGCAAAGGGTATGACACTTGGTGGGGTGAAAGGATAATAACGGAAAATGTTGTAAGACTCTGTTTTAGGAGTTTCACATTTATTAAAAAAGAAAAGGAGAAAAACAATATGAGAGTAAGAAAACGTGTAATGGCTCTGGCATTGGCCTCTATGATGGCACTGACGTTAGCAGGATGTGGATCCAGTAAAGAAGAAACAGTATCCAATGATACAAATGCCCAGACATCCAGTGAAAAGGAAGAACAAAGTACGGCCGAGGAAAAAGATCAGGAAGAAACAGAAAAGGAACCGGTCACTTTGGTATGGTGGTATCGTGGAAATGGAGAGCAAAAGGATACTAAGATGGTGCAAGATGCTTTAAATGAGCAGTTAAAGACCTATCCGGGATTGGAACATGTTACGGTTGAATTAAAATGTTATACAGCGTCTGAATATAAACAGGCCGTGACGCTTGCCCAATCATCCAGTGAACAGATTGATATTTTAAATACGGTAAATCTGGATTTTGCAGAAGAAGTAGAAAAAGGAAGTTTAATTCCTATGGATGATTTAATTGATTCTATGGATGGATTAAAAGAAACTCTACCGGACTGGTTATGGGAACTTGGAAGTGTGGACGGACAGATTTATATGGTACCTAACTATCAGAGAGCTGCCAGTATGAATTATGTGATCACACCTACGGAATGGTTGGATAAGTACGGGGATCGTGAAAAAATGGAGGAAGTATTAAAGAAAGATGATACTTCTTTGGCTGAAAAAGCAGCGGTTTTGGAAGAATATACAAGAAATGTACAGGCAGGTGAGGGAGCAACCCATTATATGCCGCCAATGGGAAGCATGGTTTATACCGGATATGGAGTCAATGACTTCAATGATACCATTTATGGAGATTATGTGAAGGATGCAGACAGTGATACGGTATCCAACAAATATATGACAGAAAAGATGAAATTGGCATTTGAACTCTCAGCAAACGAATATCAGGAGGGATTGATTCATCCCGATATTTTAACCATTAATTCAAAGGATTTTGAAGGTGCAAACATGCTGAATGATGTCTCTTATGTATTCTGCATCAATAACCAGTTTGGCGATTCCGAACGTGTTTCAGAAATTTATAGTACCATGTATGGATTTGACGTAACGGCGATTCCGGTAAAAGAGACTTATTATATCAGTAACACATGGGCAGCCGGTGGAAATGGTATTTCATCCAGTTGTGAGCATCCGGAAGAAGCAATGCGTTTTATCAATGCTATGACACAGGAAGAAGGAAAAGAACTGTATAACACGGTGGTATACGGAATTGAAGGAGTTCATTACAATAAGATCGATGATATGCATATTGAAACTTTGGAATATTCAGGAACACAGGGTGGTGTAGAGACTTCCTATTCCGCTATGAAATGGATCATGGGAAATACATTCAATGCTTATTTGAATCAGGCTTGTACCGATGATGAAGTAGAAGAGTCATTAAAGTTAAATGAATCAGAAGATAACATAAAGTCAGATTTAATTGGTTCTACCTTTAAAACGGATGCGATTAAGACACAGTTGGAGCAGACCACAGCGGTAGCAACAGAGTACAGTAAGCCACTGATGTATGGCGTAATGGGAGAAAATTGGGAAGCTACCTACAATGATTTTGTGGACAAAATGAAAAATGCAGGTGTGGAAGAGGCAACAGCGGAATTGCAGGCACAAGTGGATGCATTTTTAAAGTAAATAATAGAAAAAGATAAGAACTTACGGCCATGGCAGTCTGTTGGATGAAACAGCGGCCATGGCTGTTTTAGCATATGGGAAGGATGTGTTTGTGGTGGAAAAGAACCAGGGAAAATTAGGTGAAAGCTTGGAAAAAGAAAGTTTGATAGGAAGACTTTTAGAAAAAAAGATCCAACAGGAAGGGATGCGTTATGATGAATCTGTGGGAATGCTTAAAGTAGAGCAGAAGAAGTGGGCCGGTGGATATCATACGAGGAAAGTAGGAATTTTACATCCCGTACGGGATGCGGCTGAATATGCGGATGCCATTTTTCATTCTGAAAAGAAAGAATTATATGAAAGAGGGGAGACTATTTTAAAAGCGATTATTCGTTTACAGGATAATCGGGAAGAAAGCGCGACATATGGATTGTGGCCTTATTATTTGGAGGAGAGTCTGGATGATATGATCCATCCGGATTATAATTGGGCAGATTTTATATCGAAATCCCTTTTGGGAATTCGGATTATGGCTTCTTCAAAAATTACAGAAGAGACAAGAACGATGATGGATGGGGCTATTTACCGGGCGGCCCTTTGCAGTATTAAGAGAAATGTGGGATTGGATTATACGAATATTGCGTTAATGAGTTCATTAACCATATTGTCAGCCGGAGAACTTCTAAAGGAAGAAAAATTGATACAAGAGGGCAGTGATCGGCTGCTTCGTCTGTATGAATATACAAAGTTTAATGGTGCTTTTTCTGAATATAATAGTTCTGCTTATATCGTAGTAGCGTTACATGAAATTGCCAGAATGAAACAATTTTTTCAGAAAAAAGAGTATCTTGATCTGGCAGAAAAGTTTAATGAATATGCCTGGGATTGTTTATCTACCCATTATAATACCAGTCTGAATCAGCTTACGCCTCCTCAAGCCAGGGCATATGTGAATCTGGATCGCGGTGCATTGGCGTGGATGGTGTATCTCGGAACCGATGGTGCATATGGAATTTGTCCCAAAGAGGGTGATTTGTCGGCCGTTTCCATGGAATCTCTGCTTTATCCTTCCCAATGTCCTCAAATGTATTTATCCCGTTTTGCCGAAAAGGAACGTTCTTTGACACAGATCTATTATCGGAAAAATAATTTGAGAAAGAAAGGAACAGATACTACTATTATACGGGATTTGGATCATCCGGATATTACAGCATATTCTTATCAAACGGAAGAATATTCCATGGGAATTTTTCAGTCCAGTGATTGCTGGAATCAAAGAAGAAATGCCATGATCGTCTGGGGAAAAGAGATTCCTTCGTATTTGCGGCTTCGAGGTATGATAGGAGACTATGATTTTTGTTCTGCTATGGTATATGGAGTACAGAATAAAAATCGGATGTTCGGTCATTTGGGTTACGTATCCGATCGTGGAAGTTTTCACTATATATTGGATGAAAGGAAAGATGGAGTCTATGAGACGGATCGGATTTATTTTCAATTTGAGATGGAAGGAAGAGAAGGACTGTGTTTTGAGGAAACAGAGAAAGGCTATTGTGTTCGTGATCAGGGATTATGTATCACCATCTGCATTCCTGAATTTATGTTTGACGGACATCCGGGAACGGTGTGTTTAAGTGAAGATAGGAAAAAGATTTTATTAATTGGGTATCAGGGAGAAAAAAAGATTATTGATACAAAACAATGGGACACTACCTATGGATTATTTTATATGGAAGTGAAAAAAATAGGAGAAGAGGCAGCAGAAGATATTTCTTTCACATCAAAGGTTTATCAGGGTATTGTGACAACAAAAGGAACATTTGGAGGAGAAAGCTGGAAATTGGAATCTCCTGTCTGTGTCCTTCCTTTTTTAGAAGCAAGCCGAATCTGCGATGAAGGCCGGGAAGCAGTGATAATGGATCGCATTTTGAAAAAGATGCAGAATATGGAAAATGAAGGGGATGTAAAAGAAAGTTGTCCTATTAGCATTATTTCCATGGATTCCTGGGAATGGCCACAGGGAGTAGCATTATTTGCTATGTATCAGTACTACAAAGAGAATGAGCAAAGAGAAGGACTGGAGTTCCTGGAACAATGGTTTGACAGGCAAATTCAAAAGGGATTACCGGAACAAAATGTCAATACCACATGCCCTATGCTTACGCTGGCCTGTCTTTATGAGGATCTAAAAAAGGAAAAATGGCGTGACTTACTGGAAACCTGGGCGCAAGGAGTTTATGAACGGATGCCGAGGGCGGGAGAAAATGCTATTCAACATGTGGTAAGCGGAGAAAATAATGAAGGGCAGATCTGGGATGATACTCTTTATATGACAGTTTTATTTTTGGCAAAGATGGGTCAGGTTCTTGGAAAAGAGGAGTATATTCAGGAGAGCATTGATCAGTTTTTGGTACATATCAAATATTTGACGGATCGAAAAACAGGACTGTTTTATCACGGATGGACATTTTTAGAAAGAAATCATTTTGGAGAGGCATTGTGGGCACGGGGAAATTCCTGGTATACAGCCGGACTGGTGGATTATTTGGAAGTGCTTCGCAAAGAAGAAGGAGTGAGAAAATTTTTGTTAACCACATTAAAAGAACAAGTGGATGCGTTATCTTCCTGTCAGGATGAATCGGGATTGTGGCATACGCTTTTGGACGATGGGGATTCCTATCTGGAAACAAGTGCCAGCTGTGCATTTGCATATGGGATTTTAAAAGCGGTGCGAATGGGATATTTGGATCCGGCTTATGAAGCAGTAGGGAGACGGGCCGTATGTGGAGTTATGGAAAAAATCCGACTGGATGGTACCGTAGAGGGAGTATCTTATGGCACACCGGTATTTAAGGAAAAAGAACAATATAAGCAGGTTCCCATTTGTCCTATGCCCTATGGACAATCCATGGCATTGATGATGTTAGTAGAAGCGCAAAAATAAGGAGAAAATCAAGGCGAAGAAAGAAGGAGAAAAACATGGATCAACGGGTGGAATGGACAGAGGAGACAAAGCAAAATGCTACTGAAATGATTCAGCAGGCGATTATAGAATGTAGGGATTCTGGTGGAGGAAGAGTTATTGTGAAACCTGGAATCTACGTTTGTGGAACGATTCATTTGGAAGAGCAGGTGGTACTGTGGCTGGAAGAAGGTGCAGTACTTTTGGGAAGTGGAGAGATTGAGGATTATCCAGATAACGAAACTTGTTTTACCGATGCAGTCGGACATGTGAGAGGAAAAGCGCTAATTTATGCATATCAAAAAAACGGTGTGGGGATTGATGGACCGGGTATGATTAATGGTCGTGGATATTTATATTCGGAAGATCATCCCGCACATAAGATTCGGCCTTTTCTTGTGCGATTGGTGGAGTGTAAAGACGTGGTGATCAAACAAACTACATTTTGTAATGCTTCGGCCTGGTGTATTCATCTTCAGGATTGTGAAACTGTTTTGATAAAGCAGGTAAAAATACATTCCAGGTGCAATGGAAATAATGATGGAATTGATATGGATGGATGTCAGGATGTTGAGGTAACTGGATGTGTAATTGACAGCGGCGATGATGCCATTTGTCTGAAATCCACTTCTGGCAGGTCATGTGGTAGAATTCAGATTTCAGACTGTACAGTGACTTCCCGGTGGGCGGGATTCAAGATCGGGACTGAGTCAGTAGGAGATTTTTTTGATATTACGGTAGAGAATTGTCGCTTTTTTGATGTGGAAGGGGGCGCGGTAAAGATTTTACCGGTGGATGGCGGGAACGTAAACCATGTGGTGATTCGGAATGTGGAGATGATATCCTGTACCGGGCCAATATTTATCAGCAATGGGACCCGGCTTCGCCGTTATTTGACGGTGAAAAAAGAACATCCGGGGTATATTAGAGATATTCGGCTGGAATCCATTACGGCTATGGTAAAGGCAGCAAAAGGAGGATGGTATCAGGGAAAAGTATGGGGAAATGCGCAGGGAGGTGTAGTGCTCTCCGGATTGGAAGAGTATCCGATTTGCGGTGTAACCATAAAGAAATGTCATTTTTTTATGCCGGGAGGTATGAAAGAAAAAATAGAAAAAGAAGTTCCCCCAATGGGAGATCAATATCCGGAATTTCATTTGTTTGATCCTCTTCCGGCCTGGGGAATGTATCAGAGAGATACGAGGGATGTTACAGTGGAAGAGACCGAATGGGTGGCAAAAGAAAAAGACATCCGTCCTATTATGGTAAAAGAAGAGTGTAATAAAGAGACAGGAAACAGGGAGGAGACAGAAAATGAAATATGAGGGAAAACCGCAGGAATATTATGGATTTAAAGATGTGGAAAAAGAGGTGGAATTTTATCGATATGATATGCCGACACCGTGGATGAATTATCTTTCCAATGGAACTATGCATGCTATGATCTCCCATGCCGGAGGAGGTGTGGCATTTTATAAATCTCCACAAATATGGAGAGTAAATCACTATCGTTTCTTCCATTTGCCCACAGACAGAAGCGGATTTTATACTTACATAAAAGATGGAGAAGATATTTGGTGTCCAACCAATATGCCGGTTGAGACACGACCGGATACCTGGAAAAGCAGCCATGGCCTTGGATATACCCGATTTGAGGCCGGGAAAAAGGGACTTACGGTAACCGCATTGTATTTTATTGGGAAGAAAGAGAATGCAATGATTTGGAATTTGCGTTTTTGTTCTGATCGGGATCGAACGATTATGGTGTATTCTTTTTTGGAACTGGGAATGATGGAATTTATGAGAGAGCTGCAGTGGCAGTGTTATAATAAGCATCAGTTGAAGGTTACGTGGATGAAGGAAGAACAAAGTTTGGTCTACCATTATGATGTGGAAACACAGCCCAAACCAGATGAAACGCCCCTTATTTATTTTGCATCTACAGAAACGGTTCAAAGTTTTGAAGGAGATCGGGATGAATTTATCGGTCCATATCGAAGCGAAGAAAACCCCATTGCTTTGGAAGAAGACCTATTAGGCGATTCTGTTCTTCAGGGTGGTGATCCATGTTTTGCTTTACAGATTCCAGTAGAGTTGAAAGCTGGAGAAGAAAAAGAAATGTCTATTTTTCTTGGGGCAGCTATGACAGAAAATGAAATTCGAAGATCCTTAAAAAACTGCAGAAAAAAAGATTTCGTCAGGGAATCGTTTGAAGAATTGAAGGAGACATGGAACTGGTATGGAAGTCATTTTCAGTGTTGTGTTCCGGATGAAAATGTACAGAGAATGGTTAATATTTGGAATCCATATCAGGCAGAGAGAAATTTTCTCTTTTCCAGAAATCTTTCCTACTATGCGACAGGGACATTTCGGGGAGTAGGCTATCGGGATACATCCCAGGATATTTTGGCGATGATTCCATTTGATTGTTCCAGGGCAAAAGAAAAGATGCGTCTTTTGCTGACACAGCAGTATAAAGACGGTCATGTAAATCATTATTTTTTCCCTATAGAAGGATATGAACCGGTCAAGACTATTCATTCCGATGATCATCTTTGGATGATTCTTACTGTTTGGAATCTTTTATGCGAAGAAGGAAGCTATGACTTTTTGAATGAGAAGATTCCTTATTATGATGGAGAAAGTGCCAGTGTTTATGAACATTTGAAACAATCTATTTCGTTTACAAAAAACCATTTGGGAAAAGAAGGATTTCCTTTGATGTTACGTTCTGACTGGAATGATGCATTATTTCGTGTTTGCCGGGAGGGCAGGGGAGAAAGTATATGGACAGCTATGCAGTATGGTTTCATGCTTCAGAAAATGGAAGTAATTGCAACTGCAATGGGAGAAGAAACGATAGCAAGAGAGTATCGAATGGATTATGAGGAACAGAAAAAATTGGTAAATGAAAAAGCCTGGGATGGAAAATGGTTTCGGCGTGCGATTATGGATAATGGAGAATATTTGGGAAGAGCGGATGCAAAAGAAGCAAAAATTTGGCTGAATGCACAGACTTGGTCTGTCCTATCTGGTATGGGAGATCGAAAAAAATGCGAACAGGCTATGGAAAGTGTATATACCTATTTGAATACTCCAATGGGAATTAAAAAGATTGATCCGCCTATTGTAAATTTTCCGGATCCCAAAGAACCTTTGACCAATTATAATCCGGGTACCGGAGAGAATGGTTCTGTTTTCTGTCATGCAAATACATGGGCGGTTATTGCAGAGTGTATGCTTGGACATGGAGATCGTGCATTTGAGTATTATCAAAAACTGATCCCTTCTGTGGCTATGGAAACAGCCGGAGTTTGGCGGTATAAAGCAGAACCTTATGTGTATGCTTCCAATATTTTCGGACCGGATAGTTTGCGTTTTGGATTGGCAAATGTATCATGGCTGACCGGTACGGCAGCATGGATGTATCTGGCTGTCACTCAGTATATTTTGGGAATACGTCCTTCTATGGAAGGATTGATTTTGGATCCATGTTTACCGTCGGAATGGAAGGAAGTGAAGATTACCAGAGTTTTTCGAGATATTACCTACGATATACAAATCAGACAGGGATTTACAGTAGATGAAAGTGGTACTATTTGGGTTAATGGGGAACTTGTAAAAAGATTAAGCAAGAAAGAAAAAAGCTATCTTGTTTCGCCACCTAAAACCGGTAAAATTTGTAAGATAGAGATGGTTTTATGAAGAGATAGAAAAGATAGAAATATATGATTCAGTATGTACTAAATTAAGAACATATTGAAAATATCTTGATATTCATTTGACAAAGTGCTATTTTTGAAATGAAGAAAAGGCGATTAGTAGAGCTAACCACCTAAGAATAGAAACCAGTGATCTTTGCTGAAAGAGCAAAGTGAGAGTTAAGAATTAGGAAGGTGATTTTACAATGGCACAGGAAGCATGGTCAGGATTTAAAGGAAGAAAATGGAAAGAAGATGTGGATGTAAGAGATTTCATCCAGAACAATTATGAACCATATGATGGGGATGAATCTTTCCTTGCGGGACCAACAGAAGCAACAGATAAATTATGGGGAGAACTTCAGAAACTCCAGAAAGAGGAACGTGCAAAAGGCGGCGTTCTGGATATGGAAACAAAGGTTGTTTCCGGTTTGACAGCATATCCGGCTGGCTATATCAATGAAGATATGAAGGATCTGGAAAAAGTGGTTGGTCTGCAGACAGATAAACCATTAAAGAGAGCATTTATGCCATACGGTGGTATTAAGATGGCAGAACAGTCTTGTACAACATATGGATATGAACCAGACCCGGAACTCCATAAGATTTTCACAGATTATCATAAGACACATAACCAGGCTGTATTTGATGTATACACACCAGAGATGAAAAAAGCTCGTCATAATAAGATTATCACAGGTCTGCCAGATACCTATGGCCGTGGCCGTATTGTAGGTGACTACAGAAGAGTTGCTCTTTATGGAATTGATTTCCTGATTGCAAAGAAGCAGGAAGATTTTGATAACTGCGGTGACGGTACAATGGTAGATGACGTAATCCGTCTGCGTGAGGAAATCGCTGAGCAGATTCGTGCATTAAAGCAGATGAAGGAAATGGCAGCTATCTACGGATTTGATATTTCCAAACCGGCGGTTAATGCTAAAGAAGCCGTACAGTGGTTATATTTCGGATATCTGGCTGCTATTAAGACACAGAATGGTGCTGCCATGAGTGTAGGTCGTGTATCCACATTCTTGGATATCTATATGCAGAGAGATTTAAAGAACGGAACATTGACAGAATCAGAGGCACAGGAATTAATTGATCATTTCGTTATGAAATGCCGTATGGTGAAGTTCGCAAGAATTCCTTCTTATAACCAGTTGTTCTCCGGTGACCCGGTATGGGCAACCTTGGAAGTGGCAGGTCTTGGTATGGATGGCCGTTCCATGGTTACAAAGAATGATTATCGTTTCCTGCATACACTGGAAAATATGGGACCGTCTCCAGAACCAAACCTGACTGTTTTATATTCATCCAGACTTCCAGAGACATTTAAGAAGTATGCTGCGTTGATTTCTGTAAGAACAAGTTCAATTCAGTATGAAAATGATGATGTAATGCGTCCGGTATGGGGTGACGATTATTCTATTTGCTGTTGTGTATCTGCTACACAGACCGGTAAGGAAATGCAGTTCTTTGGTGCCCGTGCAAACTTGGCAAAATGTCTTCTGTATGCTATGAATGGCGGACGTGATATGAAGACAAAGGAACAGGTAGGTCCGGAACTTCGTCCAATCACATCGGAATATCTGGATTATGACGAAGTAATTCGTAAATATGATGTCATGATGGATTGGTTAGCAGGATTGTATGTAAATACATTAAACCTGATCCAGTATATGCATGATAAGTATTATTATGAAGCAGCAGAAATGGCTTTGATCGACACTGATGTAAGACGTACATTTGCTACAGGTATTGCCGGTTTCTCCCATGTAGTTGACTCTTTAAGTGCAATTAAGTATGCAAAGGTAAAACCAATTCGTGACGAAGACGGTATGATTATGGATTTCGAGACCGTTGGTGATTTCCCAAGATACGGAAATGATGATGACCGTGCCGATGATATTGCTGTCTGGTTGTTAAAGACATTCTTAACAAAGATTAAGAAGAGACATACATATCGTAATTCTGAACCTACAACATCTATTTTAACGATTACATCCAATGTCGTATATGGTAAGGCAACAGGAAATATGCCAGATGGAAGACGTGCCGGCGAACCGTTGTCTCCAGGTGCAAACCCAAGCTATGGTGCTGAAAAGAACGGATTACTTGCATCTTTGAACTCAGTTGCAAAGCTTCCTTATGAATATGCCCTGGATGGTATTTCCAATACGCAGACAATTAACCCAGGAGCATTGGGCCATGATGAAGATGAACAGAAGAAGAATCTGGTACAGGTAATGGATGGATACTTTAATCAGGGCGCTCATCATTTGAATGTCAATGTATTTGGACGTGAAAAATTGGTAGATGCAATGGAACATCCGGAAAAAGAAGAATATGCAAACTTTACAATTCGTGTATCCGGATATGCAGTTAAGTTTATTGATTTGACAAGAGAACAGCAGTTGGATGTTATTGCCAGAACTTGTCATGAAAGAATGTAATTAGCTGGAGATGACTTATGGCGACAACAGTGACCGGAAATATTCATTCTCTTGAAAGTTTCGGCTCTGTAGATGGGCCGGGAGTTCGCTATGTGGTGTTTGTACAGGGCTGCCGAATGCGGTGTCAGTTTTGTCACAATCCGGATACATGGAAATTGGATGACAACCAGATCATGACGCCGGAGGAACTTCTTTCTAAAGCGCTGCGATATCGGGGATATTGGGGTGCAGAAGGCGGAATTACGGTAAGTGGCGGTGAACCGCTTCTTCAGATTGATTTCTTGCTGGAGTTTTTTAAACTGGCAAAAGCCGAAGGAGTTCATACGGTAATCGATACTGCGGGAAATCCTTTTACACGGGAAGAGCCATTTTTTGGAAAATTTAAGGAATTGATGAAGTATACGGATCTGCTGCTTCTGGATATCAAAGAAATCGATACGAAGAAGCATAAACAATTGACAGGTTTCGGAAATGAAAATATACTGGATATGGCATCGTATCTTTCGGAGATTGGAAAACCGGTTTGGATTCGTCATGTGTTGGTTCCTGAACGCAGTGATTTCGATGAAGACCTGATCCGTCTGAATACATTCCTGAAAACACTTCATAATGTGGAACGAGTGGAAGTTCTTCCGTATCATACCTTGGGTGTGTTTAAATGGAAAGAATTGGGGCATGCATATCCATTGGAGGGTATCGATCCTCCTAGTAAAGAACGTGTGGAGAATGCGAACCGTCTTCTGCACACAGAGGAGTATACGGGATACTTGAAATAGTATATGATTAAAAAAGAGTGTTACACTGATGTAGCACTCTTTTTTTACTTTATAGGAAAGTTCGATTTTTATTGAAACTATAAATGAAAAGAGCCCGCACAAAGTCGGGCACAAGAATAAGATGACACCGGTTAGAAGATGTAAAAACCTTCTACACCAGCCTCATCGGCAAATAAA
>JAPFDH010000025.1 GCA_026169045.1 Lachnospiraceae bacterium
GTGGTTGGACTGGATGGGAAAATACAGGGAGATCGGAAATGGATGTTGCACATGGCCGGGTATTAGAAACCCGAAAAAGAGCTGCTTAAACAGAAAAGATAAATCAAAAAGAAAGTTGCCAATGATTACTTGACAGTAACCAGGGGAATACCGGGTGTGATTTAACATTGACAAAAAATGAGAGCATTGCTATAATGTTCCTTAAGGAACAAGGGCGTTCTTCTGATGGGTGGTATCAGAAGTGCGCCCTTTTTGGTATATGAATTGAATGGGTGTTCCCGGAAAGAGAGACCTTAAATATAAATGAAAAGCCGGATAGGAGGAAATGAGAAAATATGGAATGTTTGACGAAGGAAGATGTATTAAGACTGGTGGAAGAGGATGATGTGGAGTTTATACGGCTTCAGTTTACAGATATGTTTGGAACAATGAAAAATATTGCGATTACGTCCAGAGAACTACCGAAAGCTTTAAATAATGAATGTATTATTGATGGAAGCTTTATTGATGGTATGGAAGGGGAGGAAGTGACCGATATGTACCTCCATCCGGATCCGAGTACATTTGCCATACTTCCCTGGAGACCGCAGCAGGGAAAGGTAGCAAGACTTTTATGTGATATCTATCGGCCGGATCAGACACCATATCCCATCAGTTCACGGTATGTGTTGGATCGGATATCAAAAAAAGCAAAGGATCTTGGATATCAGATTCTGGTTGATCCGGAATGTGAATTCTTTCTGTTCCATATGGATGATGAAGGTATGCCGACGACAATCACCCACGAAAAAGCAGGTTATCTGGATTTGAGTCCGGTGGATTTGGGAGAAAATGCCAGGAGAGATATTGTATTGACTTTGGAAGAGATGGGATTTGATATTACTTCATCCCACCATGAAATTGCACCGGCACAGCATGAGATTGATTTTGATTATGCACCGGCATTTCAGATGGCAGACCAAATTATGACATTTAAGGTAGCGGTGCGCACAGTGGCAAAACGTCATGGCCTTCATGCTACATTTATGCCAAAACCCATTGCAGGAGTCAATGGTTCCGGTATGCATATTAATCTGGCAGTATTTAAAGACGGAAGAAATATTTTGCAGGAGGAAGAAGACAGTTTGGGATTGAGCAAAGAGGGCTATTATTTTATAGGAGGTCTTTTGGCACACAGCAAAGAAATGGCAGCGATTACCAATCCGTTGGTAAACTCGTATAAGAGATTAGTTCCTGGTTTTGAAGCACCTACAGAAGTCACATGGTCGGAATATAGCAAGAATTCTCTGATTCGTCTCCCTATGGGACGGAGAAAACAAAGTGATATGACACAAAAGGAAGAGGTCGGATTTGTGAGAAATAAAATTGAATTGAGAAGTCCTGATGCTTCAGCAAATCCATATTTGGTTTTTGCTGTATGTATTGCAGCCGGATTGCACGGCATTCAGAATAAAATTGACCCATCCTGCTTTTTTAAGAAAAAATCAGCAGAAGAGAATGTATATGAACGTTTACCGGGAAGCTTAAAAGAAGCCATTGATATTATGGAGCAAAGCAGTTGGATGAAAGAAGTATTGGGAGCCGAATTTTTTGATAAATATCTGGCGGCAAAGAAAAGAGAGTGGGAGACTTATTCCAGACAAGTATCCAGTTGGGAACTGGAAGAATATCTGCATCGTTTCTGATGATTGTCATGTTCCAAACAATCGGTTACTGGAATGGGATGGATGAGAAATAAAGGGATAAAGAGGTGCATGGGATGGGCAGCAGTATTTTAATAGCATTTCCTAAAATGGAAGATGCAAAAAAGATTGGTGGAATTTTAATACGTCATGGCTTTTCTGTAGCGGGCACATTTAACACAGCTGCCCATGCACTGGCAGGAGCGTCGGAACTGGAGGGAGGAATCCTGATAAGCGGCTGTCGTCTTTCGGATATGGGATACTTGGAATTAAGAGAATATCTTCCGGAAACGTTTGAACTCCTGATTATCGGATCGACAAAAGTGATTTCCGGATCGGAAGGATCGGTTTTAACGCTGCAGACTCCGGTGAAGACATCAGATCTTTTGAATACAGTGGAGATGATGCTTGTTCAGCAGGAAAGAAAACGAAAAAAAAGAAAGAAATCGGCTGCTTCCCGTTCCTGGAAAGAACAAAACTACATTAATAATGCAAAACATTTGTTGATGGAAAGAAATCATTTAACAGAACAAGAAGCATTTCGATACATTCAAAAAAGCAGTATGGATTCCGGAACAAACATGGTAGAAACCGCGCAGATGATTTTGATGTTAATGATCTATGAAGAATAAAACGATAGAGGCGAGTGACTGCGAATGAAAGTCTGCTCGCTTTTTATTTATGTGTAGACAACGAGCCGTGTGCCGATGCTTGCATACGCATACGGCGACTGTCCGCGAAGGTGAGAAACCTGCAAAGCGTGTTTCTCATCGTTGGGAAATATTTTAATGAATTCAGAAAGAAAATAAAAAATAGATAGGAACGGATGATAAAAAGTGTTATAATGATCGGGTTGCAGTATGTGTCGAAAATGATTGAGTCTTAATCAGGAAGGATACATTTATTTTTACAAAGTGGGAGAAAAAGATGGATATAGTAAAAGTGATTGTGAAAAAAGCAAAGCAAGATGTGGTTTTAACTGCCTCATGGATATTGGCAGTGGGATCAGCCTTTGTTATTCCTCCGGACGGTCAGTATATCGAATATATTGATTGGAAAACATTGAGTTTACTTTTTTGTTTGATGGCAATTATGGGAGGATTACAGAATCGGGGATTTTTTACCAGAATCGGAAGCAAATTTATTCAATATGTAAAGGGTAGTGTATCGTTGAGTGCCATTTTGATTTTTTTATGTTTTTTTTCCAGTATGTTAATTACCAATGATGTGGCATTGATTACATTTGTTCCCTTTTCCATTATTATTCTTTCTATGATAGAAAAAAGAAATTATATTATTCCCATTGTAACGATGCAGACCATAGCAGCAAACCTGGGAAGTATGATGACACCCATAGGAAATCCGCAGAACCTATATTTGTATTCCAAGATGAATATCGGATTGCTGCCATTTATGAAAATAATGTTTCCATTTGCGGTTGTAACGGTTGTATTATTAATTATTTTTTTGGCAACGTTGAAAAGAGAAAAAATAAGACACGTTGAGGTGGCAATTGATTACCAGGCTGGTGGAAATGGCAAAGAATGGATGTATGGTATTTTATTCCTTTTGGCTATTGGTGTGATAGCCGGATTGCTTCCGGTGGTTTTGGTTTTGGGAATAACAGTCGTCGTGATCGGATGGTTTGACCGAAAAGTATTTTTGAAGGTGGATTATGCTCTGTTATTTACATTTGTCGGCTTTTTTTTATTCATTGGAAATATGAAACGAATTCCTCAGTTTTCTGAACTTCTTTCTTCTGTATTACAGGGAAATGAGGTGTTGACAGCGATTATATCCAGTCAGTTGATCAGCAATGTGCCCAGTGCACTTCTGCTTTCCGGATTTACGGATCAGATGAGGGAACTGGTGATAGGAACCAATCTGGGCGGATTGGGTACTTTGATTGCGTCTATGGCAAGTTTGATTTCTTATAAACAGGTGGTACGGGAAATACCGGAAAAAAAAGGGGCGTATCTGATTTATTTTACAGGAGCCAATATTGTTTTTTTAGCGATATTGATGATACAGTATTATTTTATGTATGCCAAATAGATAATAAACAGTCAGGGGGGAAAAATCCCCCCTTTTTGCATGTGCGTAAAACGGTATTCATACGAAATAAAACGTAAAAATATCACAAGAATCAATTCTCCTGATCCGTGTCAGAAGCAAGGGTTTGTGCAGATGTCTGGGTGGAACAGGGATCCTGTGTGATACAAGGAGATTTTAACTTTCCTTCGCATTTAGGAGGACCTAATTCCAATGGTTTGATGGACAATTCCAGCAGATCGCCGCAAACAAAATCCATACAAATCGTGTCATCATCCGGTTGAGGACATGCTTTTGGAACAACAGCTTTGCCATTATGTGGGATTAAATACTGTGAAAAATAAATACATTTTAACAGAACACTAAGCCCCACAGTAATTTCATTGGCAGCAGGATCAAAATTTAGTATTTTTGGTATAGCAATCATATTTAATCCTTGTGCCACGGTGTTGTTGTCCGTTTTGAAGCCGACATAGTTTACAGCAGGTGTTGGAGGAGTGGTTGAGGCATAGGCTACGCCGTAGGGCGCGAAGATTTCCACTTCAATGGAAGAAGGATTGGTGTCTTCATCATAATAAGCATAGTCTGACTGAGCATTGCTGCTGGGGAGATAAACAGCCTGAAACGTGCTGGTATTCAGAATGCGGTTTGCACAGTCAAAATACCGAATTAAGAATGTTACAGTTAAATTAGTGAGCGTAATGAGATAACAGTTGGGACGTCCGTTAATAGGTTCTACAGAAGAAGTCGGAGTATTTCCGGCAAAGGAAACATCTAAAACCTGGACGGAAACACTGGAGGCATTGGTGGCCTCAGAAGGAATTGTGATAGGGATTGTTCGACATAGATTGATTCCCAGTTCATCATATACAACGGGAGCAAGAAGGGTAAGACAATCCGGATCGCCACAGATGGGATTGGCGCATACATCCTGACAGGTAGGACATTTATTTGCTCCATTGCTGACATAGCGTTTCGGACAGCATTTGCAGCGATTAGCTTTTATATTTGACATAGGAAAATCCTTTCTTTTCTATTATTAGTTATTATAAAATATGCGAAAAGATGTCTTTTTGTGCCGGGATCTGCATACTCTTTGTATAAATGGATGCTTGTAAGATATATACGGCAATGAAAGTAATATTGGTAAAAGGCAGAATATAGAAAAATTAAAGGGGAAGAAAATGGATCAGGTGATATCGTTGGATGATGGAAGAAAAGCAGTTATATTTGAAGAAGAAAATCTACTTTATTTGGGAATATTATCCAGACGAAAAAGTGGAATTCAGATGATTGCCAATGATTATAAAGAAGGATTGTGTAGCATTTATTTGGAAAATACAATTTTCTTTATATATCTGAATGTATTTCATGAGATTATCCTGGATAGTATTCCAAAGAGAAGTCGTATGACACTTTTGCAGGAAAATGAACAGTATTCCTGCTTTTCGCAGTTAGTTCTTTTTCGTAAAAGAATGATGCTTTTTTTTCAGCAGTATAATTTTAAGACAAAACATTTTGAGATTTGTGCTTTAGAATTGGAAGGAGAGAGAAAACAATACGCTGTTTGTGAGATGGAAAACAAGATAACAGAATATCAAGTTAGCGAAGAGAAAGGCATGGTTCAACTAATTTGTCGGCAGGGAGAAAAAAATCTGTCATATCAATTACAGGAAAACGGAAAATGGAAGGCTGCTGAGAAAGAAGAGAATTCACATAAAAATGAAGAATATATATGTCAGGTGAAAGAATTGGAAGAACGATTGCATCAGGAAGAAAGAAAATGTGAAAAAATAAAAGAAGCGTATGAAAAGAAGTTAAAGGAGATTCAGGAAGAACATAAAAGGCAAATGACATGGGTTCAAAAACAATATCAGGATTTGGAAAATACCGCAAAGCAATTACAGAAAGTAGGAAGGATGTGGAGAGATAAGTACTTTTCAAAAGATGGAAGAGAACAGTAACGGTTTAAAACCTGGAAAGGACTTGTCTCTCCCATCTTTTGATTAAGAAACGATATTAAGGAATTTATTTTGTTTTGGGTTGTCCCAGCTTTGTTTCATCTACTTCCAGAATATATTGCTGGTAACCGTTGATGATCGTGGTATTTTTATATTGGGAAATCCGTTTATATTTGCCACCATAATTTCCATGAACATGACCATGAATAAAATAGGAAGGGCTATATTCGTCCATTAGATCCACAAAAGCTTCAAATCCCATGTGGGGAAGATCATCGCTGTCATTGATTTTATAAGCGGGAGAATGGGCCAATAAAATATCGAATCCCTTATGGCGATGCAGGGAAAACCACATTTTGCGTGCCCGCTTTTTCATTTCTTTTTGTGAAAATTGATGGGGCCCGTCTTTATAGCGCATAGACCCGCCAAGCCCCATAATGCGGATCCCTTTGTGAACATATATTTGATTTTCGATGCACAGGCATCCTTCCGGAGGAACTTTTTCATAACAGCCGTCATGATTTCCATGTACATATAAGACAGGAGCGCTTGTAAATGTAGCAATAAATGACAGGTAGTGGGGAGATAGATCCCCACAAGATAAAATCAGATCGATTCCTGCCAGTTTACTTTTATCAAAGTAATCCCAAAGGGATTTACATTCTTCATCTGCTAGAATTAATATTTTCATAAGTATGGTCCGTCCTTTTTCATATTTTTTACACCAATTCCCTGGAGGCGGACAATTGCCTGGGCTTCCTTAGAAAGTTCTTCCATGGATGGGAAAGAGCCTATGACATTGCTGTTTAACCAGTCCATATGGATAATTTCTTCTGGAGAAATGGAGGTATTTTCGTCTCGGTGTACGACTCCTGTCTGAGAAGTCAAAATGCCAGAGAAAGGATTGAAATCACCAGAAATAATATTGCTTTTTATTAATTCAACCAAACGTTTAACGCCCGTTGGAAGTTTTTGAGAATAAATGATATCAATGACATCAGCTGACATGCCCCACCAATAATTGATGGCATGCATTCCTTCTTCTACATTATCCTCATTTTCCCAACTTCCATTTAAAATGGTTTCAATTAACTTTTTATAGAAAGCACCCCAATGCCAGATGGGCATGGCAATATTATCCATATCGGTACCATTATAATGGCTTAGACCAAATCGGCGGTTCTTTAGTCCGGGAGTAATCAAGTCCTGGCTGGAAATGTAAGAGATCCCATTGGAGCAGAAATTACGGATAATTTCATTTTGGCTTTTTACTGTACTCCAATCCAGATAAACCTGTGCCCTTGGATTTACCATTTGCGCACCCAGGGCAAAGGCATTGATTCCCGCTGTAATTCCACAGATAGGATAATCGGCGATATAGCCTATTTTGCCGTTTTCTGCCATAGATCCCGCAATAACACCAGCTAAAAACTTGGCCTCATGCAGACGGGCATAGTACGTACGGATATAGCGGTGGGGACAATACAAGGAGCAATTAAGTATCTTTACATTGGGATGGCTGACGGCAGCTTTTAAACTGGCCTCCATAAATTGAGGAGTGGTGGTGAAAATAATATCATTTTCTTTTGCAGCAGCCTGTTCCACGGCTTCATCAGCAGACTCTCCGGGGGTTACATTATTGATACAGGAAGTTTCAATCTGGTCGCCAAAGGTTTCTTCCAAATAATAGCGGCCCAATTCATGTCCATATGTCCAGCTGGAAGTTTCTGCTGTTTTATCATGAATAAAGGCAATTTTTAGTTTTCTGTTATTGGAAGACCAAAGACGGCCGAAAAACGTTTTTTTCGGTTCTTCAGAAGGATCCATGAGTAGTTCGACAGAATGATCTTCAGTTAACAGCATGATTTCATCCCAGATTTTTTGGAGCTCATCCAGCATCTGAGAAGGAAGCTTGTGAATCATATCTTCATAACCATAGATATTCAAATAAACCAGCATGGCATCCCCGGGAGTGATATTCAGACGTTCACCGCCATTTTCCTGAAATGCTTTAGCAAAACGATAGTAACAGGAACGAAATTCTTCTTTTTGCAGATCTGTCCATGGCTCTTGAGAATTTGGACTCACAAATTGAAGAAGCTTTGTGAAACCACCCTCATTGCTGAACCAGATATAATTGATACTGGTAATTTTATAGAAGGAAAGAAATTCATAGTAAATTTTGTTTTCTTTTTCGTCGGTTCTTTTAGGAATGACACGGGTAACGATGCCGGGAATGGTTACCGCATCAAAATATTTTAGAACGCTCACCCGTTTGTTGCCTTCTACAACATAAAAACGGTTCATAAATTCATAGGCTTTGATAGGATCGCGGATTCCTTCTGCTAAATGGGAATCGCAGAGATTGGACCATTTAAAAGCAAATTCACTGCCTGGATTTAAAAGAGGCATAAAATTAGGTGCAAAAGCAGTTCGTCTTCCCACCGCATACGTACCGGCAATTAATTTAATAGGAATTTGTACAAGACCAAGTGGGACTTCTGATACCACATCTGTGTGGGATAATAATTCTTCCAGCACCTGAAGATATGGATACGTACCATGCATTAAATGTTCCTGATAAGATTTTTCTCCCAGTCGAAGGGCTTTATTATAATCATTCAATGACATACCATCACTTATCCTTTCCGTAGTTAAGTGCATTTTATACTAGGATATCATAGTATTCTACATAGTATTTTACATAGTATTCTTATATGAAATATTCTGTTACACAATAACAATAAATGCAGAGCAATCTTTTTGTCAAGGTGTTTCTCTTGTTTGTTGGAGATGCCTTGGAATCATAGTTGCAATTTCCCCGATTTATGATATACTAAGGAATAGTAAAGAATCAAAGTGAGGTACCCGTATGGATAAGACGAGACGAGTTTTGTTAAAACTCAGTGGTGAAGCGTTGGCAGGACCAAAGAAAACAGGATTTGATGAAGAGACAGTAAAGAAAGTAGCCGCACAGGTGAAAGCATCTGTGGAGAAAGGTGTTCAGGTCGGTATTGTAATCGGAGGCGGTAATTTCTGGAGAGGAAGACAGAGTGATGCTATTGATCGCCCGAAGGCTGATCAGATCGGAATGCTTGCTACAATTATGAACTGTATTTATGTATCTGAAATTTTCCGTACAGCAGGGATGAAAACAGAAATCTTTACGCCGTTTATGTGTGGAGCCATGACGAAGCTATTTTCCAAAGATGAGGCAAATACAGCTTTTGCCGAAGGGAAAGTGGTATTCTTTGCAGGAGGTACCGGACATCCGTATTTTTCAACGGATACAGGGATTGTACTGCGTGCTATAGAAATGGAAGCAGATATTATTTTACTTGCAAAGGCAATTGATGGCGTTTATGATAGTGATCCGGCGGTGAATCCGGATGCAAAGAAATATGATTCTATTTCAATTCAGGAAGTAGTGGACAAGCGTTTGGCTGTGATCGATCTGACAGCTTCTATTATGTGTCTGGAAAATCATATGCCTCTTGCCGTATTCGGATTAAACGAAGAAAACAGCATTACAAAAGCAATGAATGGAACCATTACGGGGACGATTGTTACAGCGTAGAAAAGGATAATGGTGTGAGATAGATCGGTGAGGCGAAAAATACTCTGGAAAAAGATGAAACAGAGTGTGGAATAATTTAGAATGGGAGAGAATAAAATATGAATGAAGCGATTGCAAAATTTGAAGACAAAATGCAGAAAACCTGCAACGGACTGGATGCGGAGTTTGCAACCATTCGTGCAGGAAGGGCTAATCCGAATGTATTAAATAAAATTATGGTAGAATATTATGGTGTACCGACTCCAATGCAGCAGGTTGCCAATATTTCCGTACCGGAAGCAAGAATGATTCAAATCCAGCCATGGGAAAAGACTTTAATCAAAGCGATTGAAAAGGCTATTCTGGCATCAGATTTGGGTATTACTCCATCCAATGACGGTCATGTAATCCGCTTGGTTTTTCCGGAATTAACAGAGGAAAGAAGAAAAGAGCTGGTAAAAGATATTAAGAAAAAGGGAGAAGCAGCCAAGGTAGCAGTTCGCAATGTTCGCCGTGATGCCAACGATGCATTGAAAAAGCAAAATAAGGCAAATGAGATTACGGAAGATGAATTAAAAGAAGGCGAAGATCAAATCCAAAAAATAACCGATAAATTTATCGCTGAGATTGATAAAATGGTAGAAGTAAAATCCAAAGAAATTATGACGGTATAAACCATATAGACGAGAAAAGAGATTATAAAATAGGGGTGGGTGAAGGCCTGCCCCTTTTTCGAAGATTAAGAAAATAAAAAACATGGCTTATCAGTCAGAAACAAATGCAAGATTACGGATAGATCGTTGTAATAATAGAGAAAAGGTTTGGTACAAACGATGGAACAAGAGAGAAAAATACCAGCACATGTGGCTATTATTTTAGATGGAAATGGTCGATGGGCCAAGAAAAGAGGCCTTCCAAGAACCATGGGACACACAGAAGGTTGTAAAGTGGTGGAACAGACTGTAGAAGATGCTGCCCGTCTCGGAATATCATTTTTGACGGTATATGCGTTTTCCACAGAAAATTGGAAGCGGTCGGAAGAAGAAGTAAGTGCTTTGATGCAGTTATTTCGCTACTATATGAAGAGACTTTTGAAGGTAGCAGTAAAAAATAATGTTCGCGTCAGAATGATCGGTGAGAAAAGCCGGTTTGCACCGGATATTATAGAAGGAATTCGGGCTTTGGAAGAAAAAACAAAAGATAATACCGGATTGACATTTACAATTGCAGTTAATTACGGAGCGAGAGATGAAATACGCCGGGCAGTAACTAAGATCGCTCAGAAAGTAAAGGAAGGTACTTTGGCACCGGAAGATATTACAGAAGAGACGATTCAACAACAGTTGGATACTGCAGATATTCCTGATCCTGATTTATTGATCCGTACAAGCGGAGAATTGCGCCTTTCCAATTTTCTGTTATGGCAGTGCGCATATACGGAATTCTATATTACTGATATCTATTGGCCTGATTTTAATAAAGCTGAATTGGAAAAAGCAATTGATAGCTATAATAAACGTGACAGACGTTACGGCGGGGTGAAAAAGTAAGAAGGGGAAAGGACGATCTTATGGCAGAAAAGAAAACAATTGATATGAAATCCTTTATAACCCGGCTTATCAGCGGAATTGTTCTTGTAGTGTTGGCTTTGATAACTGTGCCTATGGGGCAAACTGTATTGCTGGTAACGGTGGGAATCATATCTCTGATAGGAATCAGTGAGCTGTATCATGTATTTCAGATTCATAATAATGCGTTGGGATTTGTCGGATATATTGGGGCGATTGGTTATTACTTGCTTCTGTTTTTTGAAAGACAGGAGTGGAGCCTGATTCTTTTGGTAGGTGTTTTTTTCCTTTGCATGGCGGTTTATGTATTTGCATTTCCTAAATATGGGACAGAGCAGGTTATGGGGGCGTTTTTTGGTCTGTTTTATGCTGGGGTTTTATTATCCTGCCTCTATCTTACCAGAGAAATGAAGGACGGACTTTATTTGGTCTGGCTGATTTTTTTGAGCTCCTGGGGATGCGATACCTGTGCATACTGTGTGGGAATTTTATTTGGTAAACATAAAATGGCACCTGTGCTCAGTCCGAAAAAATCTGTGGAAGGCGGAATCGGAGGTGTCATCGGAGCCGGAATTTTAGGTTTGATTTACGGATGGATTTTTAGTGGACAGATGAGTGAATTTTCCAATCCGGCTTTGGAGTGTGCAATTGTTTGTATGGTCGGAGCTATGATTTCTCAGGTGGGAGATTTGGCTGCTTCCGCAATAAAAAGAAACCATGGTTTGAAAGATTATGGAAAATTAATTCCCGGACATGGTGGAATTATGGATCGTTTTGACAGTATTATTTTTACGGCTCCCATGATTTATTATGTAGCTATGCTGCTTCAAAATGTGATCTAGATAACTGGATAAAAGAAACAGATAGAAAGATAAAAATGTGTGCTTTACAGCACAGGAATGAGGCAAAATATGAAGAAAATTGCAGTGCTTGGTTCTACCGGTTCCATAGGGACACAGACATTGGAAGTGGTTCGGGCAAATTCAGATATCAAAGTAGTTTCTCTTGCTGCCGGAAGCAATATTCAGCTGCTGGAAAAACAAATTCGTGAGTTTAAACCGGTAATTGCCTGTGTTTTTAATGAGGAGAAGGCAAAAGAATTGAAAGAACGGGTTGCGGATCTTTCGGTGAAGATTGTATCCGGAATGGACGGACTTGTGGAAACGGCCATTGTAGAAGAAGCGGAGATTGTGGTGACGGCAGTCGTTGGAATGATTGGAATCCGGCCAACCATAGCGGCCATGGAAGCAGGAAAAGACATTGCATTGGCAAATAAAGAAACGCTTGTAACAGCCGGTCATATTATAATGCCGCTTTCAAAAAGCAAGCAGGTAAAAATCCTGCCGGTGGACAGTGAACACTCAGCCATTTTCCAGTGTTTAAACGGAGAAGATAAAAGAGAAATACAGAGAATTCTTCTGACCGCTTCAGGCGGACCTTTCCGGGGAAAAACAAGAGAAGAAATGCGCAGTATCCGTGTGGAAGATGCACTGAAACATCCCAATTGGGCCATGGGAAGAAAAATAACCATTGATTCTTCTACTATGGTAAATAAAGGTTTGGAAGTGATGGAGGCAAAATGGCTGTTTGGAGTGGAGTTTGAAGATGTGGAAGTGGTTGTACAGCCACAGAGTATTATTCATTCCATGGTGGAATTTTCCGATGGAGCTGTAATGGCACAGATGGGTACACCGGATATGAAGCTTCCTATTCAATATGCACTTTATTACCCGCACAGGCGTCACCTGGATGGAAAACGTCTGGATTTTTCAGCATTGTCTCAAATTACGTTTGAAGCACCGGATATGGTGAATTTTCCGGGACTTCGCCTGGCTTATGAAGTGGGAAAGACAGGCGGATCAGCGCCTACCGTATTCAATGCTGCCAATGAAATGGCTGTCAGCCTCTTTTTAAATAAAAAGATCGGATATCTGGATATTACAGATATCATTGAACAGGCAGTAGAGGAGATTACACTTATAAAAAATCCCACATTAAAAGAAATACTTGATACGGAACAGGCAACTTATGAGTTTATTAAAGGCAGGTGGAGCGATTGATCATATTCAGTATTCTGGCAATTGTACTGATTATTACTTTGGTAATTGTGGTACATGAGTTTGGACATTTTATTTTGGCAAAGAAGAATGGAATAGCTGTTATTGAGTTTTCTGTAGGAATGGGTCCCAGAATATTCAGTTTTGTGAGGAATGGAACAAGATATTCTTTAAAATGGATTCCATTTGGTGGTTCCTGTCAGATGCTTGGGAATGATGAGGGGATTCCGGACGAAGATCGGGATATTAAAACCGATGAAGAACATGCATTTTACAGTAAGTCGGTCTGGGCACGTATTTCAGTGGCAGCGGCGGGACCGATTTTCAATTTTGCATTGGCGTTTGTGCTGGCTGTCATTGTTGTTTCTTCTGTAGGAGCCAATATTCCTTATATTCAGGGGCTTATCGATGGTGGAGCTGCACAGCAGGCAGGTCTTCAGGTGGGCGATAAGATTACAGAGATTAACGGAGAAAACATTCACCTTTACAAAGAAATGATGTTATATCTTCAGATGCATCCGGGTGAAGTGCTGGAGGTGGAATATGTGCGGGATAATGAGACATATCACACAACGATCACACCGGTGTGGGATGAAGAGAGCCAGAAATATTTGATGGGTATTCAGGGAGTAACCGGTCTGTGCTATGATGTCAGTGTGGCGGAAGTATTCCAATACGGTTTTTATGAGATGGAATACAGTATTGTTTCTACCATCAAATCCTTGGGAATGTTGTTTAAAGGAGAACTGACAGTCAATGATTTTTCCGGTCCGGTAGGAATGACGAGTATGGTGAATGATTTGGTTGAAGATGTCAGCGAATCAACTCAGGGAGAAGATTTTGGTACAAGAGCTTTGATGATGTTTGTCAACCTGGCAAACTTTACCTTGCTTTTAAGTGCTAATCTGGGAGTATTAAATCTTCTTCCCATACCGGGATTGGACGGAGGACAGCTGTTATTTTTGATTATAGAAGCCATTAAAGGAAAACCTGTATCCAGCCAGAAGGTAGGTCTGATTACCATGATTGGATTTATTTGTTTAATGGTATTTATGGTGTTTGTTTTATTCAATGATGTGAAAAAAATATTTATGTAGCCGATGCGTTGGGCAAAGAAAGGATGCTTTTTATGTATAGAGATCATACGAAAAAGATAACGATTGGCGATCGGGTTATTGGAGGGGGAAATCCAATTCTGATTCAGTCTATGACAAATACCAGAACGGAAGATGTAAAAGCGACGGTGGAACAAATCCGGCGTTTGGAAGAAGCGGGGTGTGAGATTATCCGCTGTGCTGTGCCGACTATGGAAGCGGCAAAAGCGTTGGGAGAAATAAAAAAACAGATTGGAATTCCGTTGGTTGCAGATATTCATTTTGATTATCGGCTGGCCATTGCGTCCATAGAAAACGGTGCTGATAAAATCCGTATTAATCCGGGAAATATCGGTTCAGAAGAACGGGTGAAAGCTGTGGTAGATAAGGCGAAGGAATATCAGATTCCCATTCGCGTTGGAGTTAACAGCGGTTCTTTGGAAAAACACCTGGTAGAAAAATATCATGGGGTAACAGCGGAAGGGATTGTAGAGAGTGCACTGGATAAAGTGAGAATGATAGAACAATTTGATTATGATAATCTGGTTATCAGTATCAAGTCTTCTGATGTTATGATGTGCGTAAAGGCTCATGAATATCTGGCACCCAAAACCAATTATCCGATTCATGTGGGAATCACCGAATCAGGTACCCTTATTTCCGGAAATATTAAATCATCCATAGGACTGGCATTGATTTTAAACCAGGGAATCGGAGATACAATACGGGTTTCTCTGACGGGAGATCCGGTAGAAGAAGTAAAATCAGCCAAATTAATTTTGCGGACCTTGGGGCTTAGAAAAGGTGGAATAGAAGTGGTATCCTGCCCCACATGCGGCAGGACAAAAATCGATTTAATATCCCTTGCAAATCAGGTAGAAACGATGGTTTCTGGTTTTGATCTGAATATTAAAGTGGCTGTAATGGGATGTCCGGTTAATGGACCGGGGGAAGCAAAAGAGGCTGATATTGGTATTGCAGGCGGTGTCGGAATGGGGCTATTGATTAAAAAAGGAGAAATTATTAAAAAGCTTCCTGAGGATCAGTTGATTCCGGCATTGAGGGAAGAGTTGCTGCATTGGAAAGGATAAGAAAATGTCAAAGCGGTTTTTTGAGACTTTTCCAACCTTAAAGCTGCAAAAAGAATTGACAGAGCTTTTAGACCTTGTGGAGGTATTGCATATTAACTACACCAGGGATAAAAGCTCTATTCTTGTTTATATTTTGTCGCCGCGTCTGATACAAAAAGAATGTATTTATGGGTTGGAAAAAGAGATAACAAAACAATTATTTGATGGACAAGGTCTGAATACAATTATTATTGAGAGATATGAATTATCGGAACAGTATACACCCAAAAAACTTCTGGATATTTATAAAGATAGTATTCTTTTGGAATTCAAAAGAATCAGTGATTTGGAATATCATCTTCTCAGAAAAGCAGAATGGGATTTTGTTGACGAAACCATATTAAAAATTACGCTGGAAGATACCATGTGGGCACATGACCGAAGTTTGGACATGAAACGTCAATTGGATAAGGTGTTTGGTGAACGATGTGGTTTTTCATTGGATATTCGTTTTGAATATGTGGAGGCAAAAACATCTCGTCTCAGAATAGAAGCGGAAGAAAAAGAAAAAAGAGAAATTGCCAGAGTAATGTCTGACCTGAAATCTACAAGCCGTTCTACAGAATATATGGATGCCGCGAGTGGTGCTGATGTGCCATGGGATGTGAAAGCGGAAACGAAGAATCCGGAAAAAGTGAACAGTGGACAAGGGAAAAAAGAAGAACATGTTGAGAAAAAGGTGTCTCAAAGTGAGAAAGGGGACAAAAAAACAAACGGTTCCAATATGTTCTCCGAAGGAAAAGCACGTCAGGGAACTTTGAATAAAAAAGGTAGTCGTGGTTTTCAAAGAAAATTTGTGCGTTCGGATAATCCCAATGTCATTTTCGGACGTGATTTTGAAGATGCTTCCATTAAAATCGAAGAAATTATAGAGGAGATGGGAGAAGTTACGGTTCGGGGAAAAATTCTTGATGTGATGACACGAGAACTCCGAAATGGTGAAAAAACCATTGTAAGTTTCCCGGTGACAGATTTGACTGACACCATTATGGTAAAAATTTTTGTTCCCAATGAAAATTTGGAAGAACTTCTTGGAAATTTGAAGAAAGGTTCTTTTGTTACCGTAAAAGGAATGAGTCTAGTAGACAAATTTGATCGGGAACTGGCTATTTCGTCGGTAGTGGGGATCCGAAAAAGTGAAGACTTTACCAGTAAACGGGTGGATACGGCGTCTGTAAAACGGGTGGAATTGCATTGCCACACGAAAGCCAGTGAAATGGATGCGGTTTCTGAGGTGAAAGATTTAATTAATCAGGCAAAAGCCTGGGGGCATCGGGCTATGGCAGTGACCGATCATGGATGTGCATATGCATTTCCGGATGCATTGCATGCCCTGTCTAAAAATGATCCATTTAAGGTAATCTATGGAGTAGAGGGATATCTTGTGGATGATTTGAAAGAATGTGTTGTCAATCCCAAAGGACAGAGTCTGGATGATACGTATGTGGTTTTTGATATTGAAACCACAGGATTCAGTCCGTTAAAAAATAAAATAATTGAAATTGGGGCTGTAAAAGTGAAGCAGGGTAAAATAGTGGATCGATTCAGTACGTTTGTCAATCCTCAGACTCCGATTCCGTTTCATATCGAACATCTGACCGGAATTGATGACGGGATGGTGGTTGGTTCAAAAACCATTGAAGAAATTTTACCCGAATTTATGACTTTTTGTGAAGGAGCAGTTATGGTGGCACATAATGCATCCTTTGATATGAGTTTTATCATTCATAATGCTGATCTGCAGGGGATGGACTATAATCCCACATATTTGGATACGGTCGGTCTGGCACGTTTTTTGCTTCCGCGATTAAATCGTTATAAATTGGATACGGTGGCAAAAGAGTTAGGTGTGGTATTGGAAAATCATCATCGTGCCGTGGACGATGCGGAAGCCACAGCCGGAATTTTTCAGCGTCTATTGGAACGGTTAAAAGCCCAGGAAATGAAAACAGTGGATGATGTGGCAAAACGGGTAATCCTGGGACCGGATGCCATCAAAAAACTGCCAACCTATCATGTGATCGTATTGGCGGCCAACGAAGTGGGAAGAATCAATATGTATCGCTTGATTTCTATGGCTCATGTGGAATATTATTCCAGACGCCCTCGTTTTCCAAAATCCGAGCTCTTGAAATACCGGGAAGGATTGATTATTGGATCGGCGTGTGAAGCAGGAGAATTGTTTCAAGCCATTGTACGGGGAGAGTCAGAGGCTGATATTGCAAAAATAGTAAACTTTTATGATTATCTGGAAATTCAGCCTGTTGGTAATAATATGTTTATGCTGGAAAAAGAAGATAATCCGGCGAATACAGTGGAAGATTTGCAGGAATATAACCGGAAAATAGTGGAGCTTGGGGAGCAATTTCATAAACCGGTTTGCGCCACATGTGATGTTCATTTTATGAATCCGGAAGATGAAGTTTACCGGAGAATTATTATGGCAGGAAAAGGATTTGCAGACGCGGATAATCAGCCGCCGCTTTATTTTAGGACGACAGATGAAATGTTAAAGGAATTTGAATATCTGGGAAGTGATAAGGCGTATGAAGTTGTGGTAACCAATACAAATCTCATTGCTGATATGATTGACAGAATTGAGCCTGTACGTCCCGATAAGTGTCCTCCTGTCATTGAAAATTCCGATCGGGATTTGCGTGATATGTGTTATGCAAAAGCTCGTTCTATGTATGGAGAAAAATTACCTGCCATTGTAGAAGAGCGTCTGGAAAAAGAGTTGAAGTCTATTATATCCAATGGATTTGCAGTGATGTATATTATTGCGCAGAAATTGGTTATGAAATCACTGACGGATGGTTATATGGTAGGATCCCGTGGATCGGTTGGTTCTTCTTTTGTAGCTACGATGTCTGGAATCACGGAAGTAAACCCGCTCAGTCCCCATTACTATTGTCCGGAGTGCCATTATAGTGATTTTGATTCGGAGGAGGTAAAACAGTATTCCGGTGGCGCTGGATGTGATATGCCGGATAAAATTTGTCCGGTTTGCGGCCGTATGTTAAAAAAGGATGGATTTGATATTCCATTTGAAACATTTTTGGGCTTTTATGGTGATAAAGAACCGGATATTGATTTGAATTTTTCCGGTGAGTATCAGAGTAAAGCACATGCTTATACTGAAGTTATCTTTGGCGAGGGACAAACGTTTCGTGCTGGAACAATTGGTACTTTGGCAGATAAGACAGCATTTGGGTATGTGAAGAATTATTATGAAGAAAGAGGAATTACCAAGAGAGTCTGCGAAATTAATCGAATTGTTGAGGGATGTACAGGTGTTCGAAGAACATCCGGTCAACATCCGGGTGGAATTATTGTTCTGCCTTTGGGAGAGGAAATTTATTCTTTCACTCCTGTACAGCATCCGGCCAATGATATGACAACCAATATTATTACAACCCATTTTGATTATCATTCCATTGACCATAACTTGCTGAAATTGGATATTCTCGGCCATGATGATCCTACTATGATACGTATGCTGGAGGATTTAACCGGTCAGGATGCAAAAACCTTTCCGCTGGATAGCAAAGAGGTAATGTCCTTGTTTAAGGACACATCGGCACTTGGTGTGACTCCGGAGGAGATTCATGGATGTAAGTTGGGGGCTTTGGGAATTCCGGAATTTGGTACTGATTTTGCCATGCAGATGTTAATCGATACAAAACCGCGCTTTTTCTCTGATCTGGTTCGAATCGCAGGACTTTCTCATGGAACGGATGTATGGCTGGGAAATGCACAGACATTGATCCAGGAAGGAAAAGCAACAATTTCCACTGCTATCTGTACCCGTGATGATATTATGATTTATTTGATCAGCAAAGGTGTGGAAAACGGATTGGCATTCAAAATTATGGAAGCCGTTCGAAAAGGAAAAGGACTGACACCGGAATGGGAAGAAGAAATGGTTAAACACGATGTTCCGGATTGGTATATCTGGTCTTGTAAAAAAATCAAATACATGTTTCCTAAAGCTCATGCTGCAGCCTATGTTATGATGGCATGGAGAATTGCATATTGTAAAGTATTTTATCCGCTGGCATATTATGCTGCATTTTTCAGTATCCGTGCGACTGGTTTTACGTATGAGCTGATGTGTATGGGAAAAGAAAAACTGGAAACCCATATGGCAGATTATAAGAAGCGGATGGATACCCTGTCTAAGAAAGAACAGGATACTTATAAAGATATGCGAATTGTTCAGGAAATGTACGCACGTGGATTTGAGTTTATGCCCATTGACGTATATCGTGCGCAGGCGAACCGTTTTCAGATTATAGATGGAAAATTGATGCCATCATTTAGTGCGATTGACGGATTGGGAGAAAAGGCGGCAGAGAGTATTGTAGAAGCAGCGGCAAAAGGTCCCTTTTTATCTCAAGATGACTTTAGAACAAGAACGAAAGTCAGTAAAACAGTGGTGGATAAGTTAGTAGAATTGGGAATTTTAAAAGGTCTTCCGGAGTCCAATCAGTTGTCGTTGTTTGATTTGGTTAGCTGAAAGGGTAATGTACTGTTTTTGAATAAAATTTAGAGATCTGGAGCAGACGGAGGGGAACCTCTGTCTGCCTGGGCTAATGGGTGGAAAATATGTGTATCACTGAAGTAGAAAAAGAAATAAATAAAAGGTGCCCTTTAATTTGGAAATTTGATATCAATAATGATCAGGTGATTGACTCTATATTAACAGGAAAAAGAACAGCAATTCTATGTCTGTGTGAAACAGAAATATCTGTAAAAGAAAATACAGATTATCGTTTGGTTTATGATAATGAAAAAGAAGCAGCCATAATCTGTTTCAAAAAAGTGATAGATATTACTATCGAAGAGATAACAGAAAAAATGGCGGTTCAGGCGGGAAAGGAAGAAAAACTAAAAGTTGAAGATTGGAAAAACAAAGTAAAGGAATGTTTTAAGAAACTTCGTCCGGATTTTAAGGATGACACAGTAGTAAAATTTATTTTGTTTGAAATAAAAGAGAATTTAGTGTTAAAGCGACTGTCTGTTGTAAAAATGATTGCTGAAGAAAATGCGGCCATAGTAGGAAAGATAAATTGTGTTCGGGAAATTCATGCAGGATTTAATAATAGTATTTTTGAAGTCAATCAGACACATATATTTAAGATTTGTACGGACATAAAGAAAGAGGATACATTTGATACGGAAGCAAACTTTTATAGGGAAAATTCTGACAATGAAACGATTCCTTCTCTGATTCGATATGATAAAAGCAAAAAGGCGATACCATATGTTTATGAAATTTTGGAAAAAGTAGAGGGAAAAACACTTTTTTATCACTGGTATTGTATGAGAGAAGAAGAACGGGAACAGTTGATTTGTCAATTGGTGAAGGTGATAAAAGATATACATAAGCACAGAAAAAAAGGATATGATTGGGCGGGAATGGTTCAGTCCAGAATAGAAAAGAAATTTTTTGAGACAGAAAATCTTTTTGATTCAAGTGAAAAACAGAAAATCATGGGAACGCTGAATTTGTGTGACAAAATATTGGTAGATAATTATTTTTCAATCATTCATAATGACCTGCATTTTGATAATATTTTTCTGGATCAAAACGGGAGAGTGCGATTGATTGATTTTAATGACGTTACAATAGCACCCTTTGATTATGATTTTAGATTTTTGTATATGATGGTGGACGTTCCTTGGAAATGGGCAAATTCAGAGATGGAATCGTTCCAGAAAAAAGAAGATTATAAAAATTTGTTTTTGTATGTAAAGAAGTTTTATAGAGAATTGAATGATTTAAAATATCTGGAAGAGCGAATGAAACTATACAGTATTTTGAATGATTTTGACTTGCTGCCCAGATTTCCCCGTGCATCCTTGAAAAAACAAATTATGCAGAATGTAGAAATTCTATATCAGCAAACGAAATAATATAAAATATGTTTAGTAACAGTTCAGCCATAGGGCTGTAACGGGCGAGAAAATTATGCTTGCATAATTTTTCGACCGCTCAGACCTATGAGCTGAGCGCCTGTAAATGAGTAAAACAGTGGCGATAGCCACAATAAGCACGCAGTGCGGTTTTA
>JAPFDH010000003.1 GCA_026169045.1 Lachnospiraceae bacterium
GGACTGTCAGGAGGCTTTATTAAAGTACGGCAAAAATCCGACGATCTGCGCTGAAACCAGAGCAGAACGCCGGATTTTTTGCTGTAACGAGCGGAAGTGCCGCTCAATCATTTATTTTGATGATTTTGCGACACTCCCTTTGCATTAAAATGAATCCGATTTTGTTGTATTTTTTTATATGGATTGCCAGCCTTCTGGAAGGTAGGATTTCGTATTGCGTATCATTTGTGTCAAAAGTGTACGGCAGTCTTCAGCATTCAAATTAACCAAAGGATCATTTTGGAATGCTTTTAAAGCCAATTCAAAGTCGCAGGTAAGAGCAGCTTTCAAAACCATTTTATGATTTTCCACATGGGGCATAATTAAAGCCAATACCTTTTCAGGAATACTGCCAGCGTCCACAGGACGGATACTGTTATGGCTGAAAAAGGCATTTGTTTCTACTACGCTTCCCAGAGGGAGATTTTTGATTTGTCCTGAGTTAGGAATATTGACATTGGTTACCATGGTATGGAGACCAAGTAAAGCTTTCATTAAAAGGATTCCTTCTTCTCCGGTATCGGTTAATTCCAGTGTTTCTTCACCTTTTAAAAGACGCTCGCTGCGTTCCAGACGTTCTTTTAACTGATCTTTTCGGAAAGATACAGGAGTGAGACCGAATTTCCAGCTTTTTACGGTTTCCGGATCTTTCAGATAGGTATCATGGGGCATAAACTCAGCAAGATGGCGATCGCCTGCTGCTGCAATTAATCCATAACGGTGGAACAAATCGAATTTTACACAATGTGCACAGGAAAAATTATTATTCATCCAGTTATCATCTTTTTCAGCGTAGCCTTCTGTTCTATGTGCTTCCACATAATCCCGATAGATTGGGAAAATATCAATTGCTTTGTAAGAAGCGCTGGTTAACCATGTAAAGTGATTGATTCCCACCACATTGGTGATAATTTCATTTCTTGGAATATTGGAAATACCGGTTACATTACTTAAAATGGAAGCCAATAATTTTTGTGTACCGAAAACTTCATGACAGCAGCCGAAAGCTTTAATCTGAGGAAATACATGATACAGAGTCTGAACACAAAGTGTCATTGGATTTGTATAATTAATTACCCATACATTTGGAGCAAAATCACGAATGGCTTCTGCAATTGTGACAAACATAGGAATTGTACGCAATGCACGTACCATTCCACCCGGACCGGCAGTGTCACCAACGGATTGCCATATTCCGTATGCTTCCGGTGCATGTACATCGGATTCCATTTCGTCAAAGGTTCCCGGAAGAATAGAAATAATGGCGAAATCTGCTCCGGTTAATGCATCTTTCAAAGTATCAGCTGTTTCGTAATTCCATATTCCCTTTACATCCTCACGGCCTTTTAAACGGTTTCCTATAATTTCATTATGTTTTGCCGCCTCTTTGTCAATATCATAAAGAGAAACCGTACCTCCCAATGCTTCTTCTTTGGCCAGATCAGTCATAAGTCCCCAGGCCCATCCTCTGGAACCACCACCGATGTATGCGATTTTTAAATCTGTGACCCGTCCGTTTTCATATTTCATTTTCAAATACCTGCCTTTCTTAACTTTTAAAGATCCTCTGTGCGATAGAATGGATCTCTTTCAAATGTTATAGACATTATACGGTATTCGAGTATAATAATCTTATAATATATTGCTGTTTTGCCATCAAAATCAAACGATATTGCGTTTTTGAAACATGTGTTCATGTATTTAAAAAAAGAGAGGATTTGAAAAAATGGAAGAAAAAATAGGATGGAAGGAATCTGATGAGAGAGAAAAATCCCATGAGTACGGTATATGGGTGGGGGGAATATTTGTGGAACGAATCAGCAGGCATTATGAATATGGTATGATGCGGCGTCACTTTCACAGTGAATATGAAATTTATTATTTGTTATCCGGAGAACGATATTATTTTATTGATCAGAGAACATACCCGGTGACAAGTGGTACTTTGGTTTTTGTCAATAAAGGGCAAATTCACAAAACAAGTATGGTCAGAGATCCGGATCATGAGAGAATTTTAATACAGATGAAAGACAACAATATTTCCCAACTTCTGGAAGGGACACAGGAAAGAAATCTGAAGGGATTTTTTGAAAAAAATAGTGGAATCCTATCTTTGGAAGGAGAGGATAGAAAAGAAGTGGAAATGATTCTAAAGCGAATCGAAGCGGAAACGCTGGGAGGGGGATATGGAGCAGAAGGAATGGTACAGGCCTTGGTGGCGGAATTGTTACTATATGCTTCAAGAGTCCAGAATGAAAGAGGAAAGAAAGAGAGTGATGAAGGGGAAAAACCGGCTCGTCATAGTAAAGTTCAGGAAGTGGCAGAATATATTTCTGCTCATATTCAGGAGCCCATGTCCTTAGAGTCTTTAGCTGACCGTTTTTTTGTCAGTAAATATTATTTGTGCAGGATTTTTAAAGAAATCACTGGATTTACGGTAAATGAATTTATAAATGTAACACGCGTAAAGTATGCAGCATCGTTATTGGAAAGGGAACAATGGAGTATTACATCGGTGGCAGAGGAAGTTGGATATGACAGTATTACATATTTTGAACGTATGTTTAAACAATATTTGGATATGACACCGAGACAATACAAAAAGAGATTTGCTCAATCGGATAGGGAGAAAAAATAAAACAGTCAGTGATCGAATGTGAATTTACCGGATAGGTGTCATTGCGATCACTGGCTGTTTTTGAAATACAGAGATTATTCTTCTTCCTCTCCTACAATTTCATCATACTCTGCTTCATCGAGAAGTTCATCAAAAGCATCTGCGACAATTTCGTATTCATCATCATCTTCGATATTATCCAGAATAGGATTGCCGTCTTTATCTTCCTGATAACGGTACAGGAAAACTTCACCATCTTCTGCTTCGGCACCTTCCATGGGAAGCAGAGCGATATAATCTTTTTCTCCCGCTTCAAAAATAGTGAGAACAATACATTCCAGTTCTGTTCCGTCATCCAGAGAGAGTGTGACAGTCATTTCTTCTTCTGGTGCTGCATCAAAATTTTTCTTTTCCATTCAATACCTTCTTTCTTAACTGATATAACAGTTATCATAATTTTGTTGTAGGCAGAAATGCCAATAAATAAGTGTTTATACGTTAAAACGGAAGAGAATTACATCTCCGTCTTGTACCACATACTCTTTGCCTTCCAGACGAACCAGGCCTTTTTCTTTTGCAGCAGTATAGGATTTGCAGTCTAAAAGATCCTGATAATTTACAACTTCAGCGCGAATAAATCCACGTTCAAAATCGGAATGGATTTTTCCGGCAGCGCCAGGTGCCTTGGTACCTTTGGTGATTGTCCAGGCACGAGTTTCCGTCTCACCGGCAGTCAGATAACTGATGAGTCCCAGAATATGATAGCTGGCTGTAATAAGTTTTTCAAGACCGGATTCTTTTAAACCGAGATCATCCAAAAACATTTTTTTCTCATCTTCATCCAACTCAGCAATTTCCTGTTCGATTTGTGCACAAATTACGAAAACCTCACTGTTTTCTTCTTTTGCAAAAGCACGGACTGCTTCTACGTGAGAATTACGAATACCATCATCTGCCAGATCATCTTCCGCAACATTGGCAGCATAAATAACCGGTTTAGATGTTAACAGATTTAAGGAGGCAATAAATGCTGCTTCATCCTCATCTTCTGTTACCAGAGTTTTGGCTGCTTTTCCTTCTTCCAAAACAGACTGCAGGCGTTTCAGAATAGCAAGTTCTTTTGCCAGGGATTTATCGTTCTGAGCTCCCCGTGTTGTTTTGGCAATTCTGCGTTCCAAAACTTCCAGATCGGCAAAAACAAGTTCCAGATTAATGGTTTCAATATCACGAAGAGGATCTATGGATCCATCTACATGAACCACATTTGGATCTTCAAAACAGCGGACAACATGTACGATGGCATCTACTTCACGGATGTTGGCGAGGAACTGATTTCCCAGCCCTTCACCTTTGGAAGCTCCTTTTACGAGACCGGCAATGTCGACAAATTCGATTACAGCCGGAGTGATTTTTTGAGAATGATAAAGATCTGCCAAAAGCTGAAGACGAAAATCCGGTACCGGAACCACACCGATATTCGGATCAATGGTACAGAATGGATAATTGGCCGATTCTGCCCCAGCCTTTGTCAGAGAGTTAAATAATGTACTTTTCCCAACGTTGGGTAAACCAACAATACCTAATTTCATGGTAGATCCTTTCTTTCCTTAATATATATATTGTATTTCTGGCGTAAACCTGAATGTAGTGTAGCATATTTTAATGGTAAACACAACTATCTGCCCATTGTTTTTTGCTTTGTATGTAGGAGAGAAATGGGAGAAGGGAAGAGAGAGACATGCATAGGGTATAAAATGGAAAAAAATGTAAAAAATGTAGAAAAGCTAACGATTATTTCCGGAATTAAAGGAAATTTCACGGAAAATTCTTGATAAAAAGGGTTGACCTGACCATTGTTGTAGTTTAGAATAAAGACATCGGGTGGGGCAAAGTGGGGAAAAGTGCATCAAAGTGGTGACAAAGTGGTACGAAAGAAGGTGATCCATATGCTCATGGGTGAATTTAATCACACCCTGGATTCCAAAGGACGTCTGATCATCCCGCAGAAAATCCGTGAGGATTTGGGGGACTCTTTTGTAATATCCAAGAGCTTAGATCACTGTTTGGCAATCTACCCGATGCATGAGTGGGAAATATTTACAAGTAAACTGGCAGCTATGCCTCAGTTATCCAATGCCAATGCCAGAAAATTGAATCATTTTTTTATAGGTGGAGCGGCTATTTGTGAAGTGGACAAGCAGGGGAGAATACTAATCCCTGCCAATTTAAGAGCTTTTGCCGGATTATTAAAAGATGTAGTGTTGGTTGGTCAGACGAATAGAGTGGAAGTCTGGGACAAGGCAGCATGGGAAGCCTATAATGATTATGATGATGTGGAAGCTTTGGCAGGCAGTTTAGCAGAATTTGGAATTTAATGGATTCTAATGTCGGAAAGAGGAAATTATGGAATTTGCACACAGATCTGTCCTGTTAAATGAGACAGTGGAAAATTTAAATATCAAATCGGATGGAATCTATGTGGATGGTACCCTTGGTGGGGGCGGACATGCATTTGAGGTCTGCAAACGCCTGGGTAAAAATGGACGTTTTATTGGCATTGATCAGGATGGAGAGGCCATCCGTGCGGCCACGAAACGTTTGGAACCGTTTCAGGATCGTATATCAATTGTGAGAAGTAATTATGTGGATTTTGCGTCTGTATTGGATCAGTTGGGCGTAGATAAAGTAGACGGAATTGTTCTGGATCTTGGAGTTTCTTCTTACCAATTGGATGAGGCGAAAAGAGGTTTTACATATAGAGAAGATGTGCCGCTTGATATGCGTATGGATCAGCGGCAGGATAAAACAGCAAAAGATATTGTAAACGGATATACAGAGCAGGAACTATATCGTGTGATCCGTGATTATGGTGAGGATAAGTTTGCCAAAAATATTGCAAAACATATTGTGGCAGCGAGAAAAGAAAAGATAATTGAAACTACGGGGGAATTGGTTGAAATAATAAAAGCAGCCATTCCGATGAAGATACGTGCGACAGGTGGGCACCCGGCGAAACAGACATTTCAGGCCATTCGTATTGAATTGAACAGAGAGCTGGAAGTGTTAAAACAGTCTTTAGACACAATGATTGAACGGTTAAATCCTGAAGGAAGGCTTTGTATTATTACCTTCCATTCGTTAGAAGATAGAATTGTGAAAACAAATTTTCGGACAAATGAAAATCCTTGTATTTGTCCGCCGGATTTTCCGGTATGTGTTTGTAAAAGAGTGCCAAAAGGAAAGGTTATTACGAGAAAACCGATCCTGCCCAGTGCAGAAGAATTACGAGAAAACAGCCGTTCAAAAAGTGCGAAATTACGTGTGTTTGAACGGAATTCATTATGATTGGAGGAGTGAGAATGGCACAAAAAAATAGAAAACAGACTTCATATAGACGAACAGCATCCATAGGACGTTATGTAGAAGATAATGTAGTGAGAAAAATAGAAATCGAAGTGCCTATTCCGGATAAATTCGAAGAGCGGCAGCGCAGAGCGAAGAGAAGAAGGGCAATTCAGGAGAGACAGGAGCAAAACAGAGAAAAAGGAAGGCAGTATACGCTGCTTCAAATCGGTGCGATAGCGGTTGCTGTGGTTGGAGTATTGGGATTCGGTGTGCGTTATTTGCAGGCACATGATGAGATGAATACGTATATACAGACTATTGCAAAATTGGAAGCGGAATATAGTAATAAAGTATCGGAAAACGATGGCCTTTCTGCTCAAATTGAATCAGAAATTGATTATAATGAGATTTATCGTATGGCTACAGAAGAATTAGGGATGAGTTATCCGCAAAAGCATCAGGAAATTGTGTATGATCATGTAGAAAGTGAGTACGTACGGCAGTATGATGATATCCCAAATGAATAGACGAAAACAAAAAAAGAAGAAAAAAGAACAGGAACAAAAAAAATCCATCAGTCATAAGCTGGCATTATTGTTTATCGCAATTGTGCTGGCTTTATGTGCGTTGACTGTTTATATGCTTAAAATTGCTGTGACCAAAAATGAAGAGTACACAAAAAAATCGCTAACACAGATGGATTACCAGAGTTCAACAATTATCGCCAAAAGTGGGGATATTATGGATCGTAACATGACTCCTGTGGCGCTCAGTGAACGGGTATATATATTGATATTGGATCCCAAAGTGATTTTAGATACCAGTAAGATGAATGGTAAAGAAGGATCTATGGAAGCTACAATTCAAGCCCTGGTTGAATGTTTTGGATTAAATGCAGATGACTTAAGAAAAACAATACAGGATAATGGGACAAAGAGTTATTTTCGTTATCAGACCAATGGATCAAAAACAGTTTTATCAGATGCACAGGTTTCGGCTTTTAATGAAAAAAAGGAACAATATAACGATTTAAATTCAGAAGAGAGAAAACAAAATCCGGATGATAAATCGATCATTACAGGTGTATGGTTTGAGACGGAATACAGAAGAAGTTATCCTTTTAATGATTTGGAAAGTAAAGTCATTGGTTTTACAACACAGGATACAACACAGGGATTGTGGGGGCTGGAACTGACATACAATGATATTTTAAGGGGAACAAACGGAAGACAGTTCGGTCATGTAAATGATGAAAATTCTGTGAGTAAAGAAACGGTTCCTGCTCAGGATGGATATAGTTTAGTAACGACTCTGGATATGAATATGAGCCGTATTATTTCAGATGTGGTGGAAGAGTGGTCAGAGGAAGTCGGAGGGAAAAGTATCAGTGTCCTGGCTATGAATCCGCAGAATGGCGAAATTCTTTCTATGTATGACAGTACCAATTATAATTTAAATAATCCGACTGATTTATCTTCTATATATAGTGAGGAGCAATTGCAGAATCCGGAAACGATTCCGATTATGGAGGATTATTATACAACGGATGAGCAGAAAGAAAAGCTGGCATCTATGACATATGAAGAAAAAATTTTGAATTTGCGGCAGCTTACATGGCGTAATTTTATTATCAGCAATACATTTGAACCAGGTTCTACAGCAAAACCGCTTACCGTAGCAGCAGCTATGGAAGAAGGAACTGTGGTGCCCAGTGATCGGTTTGAATGTACCGGATCTTTACAAGTGGCAGATAATCTGATTAAATGTCATAACTATGAAAAGGGTGGCTGCGGAAATATTGATTTGGAGAGTGTGTTGGCTAATTCCTGTAATGTGGGATTAATGGAAATTGGAGAAGAACTGGGACGACAGGAATTTTATCGCTACCAAAAATTATTTAATTTGGGAGAGAAAACCGGAATTGATCTTCCCGGAGAAGCATCTGGATTACTGTTTACAGAGGATCAGTTAAATATTACAGAACTTGCTACAAGTTCATTTGGTCAGGGATATAATTCTACAATGATTCAAATTGCAGCAGCCACATGTTCTCTGTTGAATGGTGGATATTATTATAAACCATATGTGGTAAAGCAAATATTGGACAGTGACGGACGTGTGATTAAAGAAACGGAGCCGGAAATTGTCAGAGAAACAGTCAGTGAGGAAACCAGTGAGTTTATGAAAGACGCGTTTCTTTTAACTGTGGAACAGGGAACCGGTGGAGGTACAAAAATTCCGGGATATCATATTGGTGGAAAAACAGGTACAGCTGAAAAGTTGCCAAGAGGAAATGGAAAATATTTGGTGTCTATTATTACTGCCGTACCGATTGAAGATCCGGAACTTTTACTTTATGTTGTGATTGATGAACCGAATGTGGACAATCAAGCGGACAGTGAACCAGCACAGAGACTGGCCGGACGTATTTTGGAAAAGCTATTACCCTATGCCGGTATTTATTCTGATGAAGAGATTAATCCGGAAGATTACGACTGGAATGCAGAAGAATTATCTCAGGATGATCAATGGCCGTCAGGAGAGTCATTTATTGATGATCCGGCAGCTGCCGGAACGGTATCAGGAGACGAAGAGGAAGAATTGCCTTCCGCACCGGTGAACGATCCGGCAGGACAAGTGGAAGAGGAAGAAGTATCAGAAGAAACGTCAGAAACTGTGGAGTCCGGTTTGGATGAGACAATACCGGAAACGGAAGAAACATCTGCTGAATCAGAGTCTGATCAGCCAGAGCAGGAGGAGCCGAATTCAGCAGATACAACTGAGGCAGCAGCAGAGTGATGTCTGAAATAATTTCTTTTATCAGGTAATTATGGTGAAGTATTTATAGTAAGAATTGGAAACGAGATGAAAAAAGAAATTCTGTGGGGTGTTTTTATGTTGAAATCCATTCCACAGAGTTTTTTTGTTTCAAAAGATTTTCATAAAAATATGGAAGTGCTGGTTCATATATTCTCTGTATTCCCGTATATTATATCATAATATTATATGGGAGGAATGATATGCATCCACCAAGAACAAGTCATAGAAAAGGTATTGTTATCGTAGCAGCAATGGTGGTATTGGCTGGCATAGGACTTATTGCCCGTTTGGGATATTTGATGATTGTAAAATCAGACTATTATAATGAATTGGCAGAGGATCTGCACACAAGAGAGAGAAAAATAAAAGCAGAGCGGGGAGCAATTTATGATGCCAACGGCGTTGTGATAGCTGATAATAAAACGGTATGTACCATTTCCGTTATATACAATCAAATGACAGATAGAGAAGAAGTTATTCGGATTCTTTCCGATGAGCTGAATCTATCTGAGGAAGAAATAAGAAAAAAAGTAGAAAAATATTCGGCCCGAGAGATTATAAAAACAAATGTGGATAAAGAAATCGGAGACAGAATAAGAGAGTATGATTTGGATGGTGTAAAGGTAGATGAAGATTATAAACGATTTTATCCATATGGGAGTTTGGCGTCAAAAGTATTGGGATTTACCGGAAGTGATAATCAGGGAATCATCGGCTTGGAAGTGGAATATGAAGACTATTTAAGAGGTGTAGACGGAACAATTTTAACGTTGACGGATGCTGCCGGGATAGAGGTGGATGATGCGCCGGAAGATCGGATAGAGCCCATAGCAGGTAATGATTTATATTTGAGTCTGGATGTTAATATTCAAAAATATGCCCAGCAGGCAGCTTTGAAAGTTATGGAGGAGAAACAGGCAAAACAGGTATCAGTGATTCTTATGAATCCTCAAAATGGTGAAATCCTGGCTATGGTTAATGTGCCGGAATTCGATTTGAATGATCCATTTACGTTGCCAACAGAGCAGAATTCTTTGGAAGGAAAAGAACGTCAGGATGCATTAAATCAAATGTGGAGGAATTTTAACATAAATGATACATATGAACCTGGATCTATTTTTAAAACCATAACGGCAGCAGCAGCATTGGATAGCCAAGTTGTATCTTTGGATGATCAGTTTTCCTGTCCGGGTTATTACATAGTAGAAGATCGGAGAATCCGATGCCACAAAGTCGGAGGACATGGTGGAGAAAGTTTTTTACAGGGAATTATGAATTCCTGTAATCCTGTTTTTATTCAGGTTGGATTGCGGTTGGGAGTAGATCGTTTTTATAATTATTTTAAACAGCTGAATGTTTTGGATAAAACAGGGGTGGATCTTCCGGGAGAAGCAGGAACCATTATGCATAATCCGGAAGAAATGGGAGAGGTTGAATTGGCTACAGTTTCGTTTGGACAGTCTTTTCAGTTGACACCGCTGCGCCTTTTAACGACGATATGTTCTATTATTAATGGTGGAACTACGGTTACTCCGCATTTTGGTGTGGAAATTCATTCAGCTGACGGGAGCACAGTAAAAAAACTGAGTTATGAGCAGGGAGAACGTATTCTTCCCCAGGAAACAAGTGAAGCAATGCGTTATGCTTTAGAAAAAGTTATTTCAGAAGGAGGGGGACATAATGCATATATTGAAGGGTATTCTATAGGAGGAAAGACAGCTACATCAGAAAAACTGCCAAGAGGGACCGGAAAATATATTTCTGCATTTATGGGGTTTGCACCGGCCGATGACCCAAAAGTTGTAGGTATTATTACCATTGATGAACCGGTAGGGCAATATTATGGAGGAATTATTGCCGCTCCCGTGATGGCGGATATATTTGATAATGTGCTGCCCTATCTGGGAATAGAAAAAAAGAAGTTGTAGAAGAGAACCAAATTACGGGTTGATTATTAAAGAGAACCATATTATACTACTAAATTGGAGGATTGTCGTAGTATACGTTCAGTTCAGTTCATGCTGCCATAAGCAGCGGAATGGAGGAAAAGATGAATCAAAGTATTATTCTGGCGGTACTGATATCATTTGCCATTAGTGCGGTGTTATGTCCATTTTTGATTCCGGTACTGCACAAATTGAAATTTGGTCAACAGGTTCGAACAGAAGGACCAAAAGAACACTTGAAGAAGCAAGGTACACCAACGATGGGAGGAATCATGTTCCTGATGGGTATTCTTGTGACATCATTGATTTATGCCGCGGATTATCCACAGCTGATTCCGGTACTGTTTGTGACAGTCGGATTTGGTATAATCGGATTTTTAGATGATTTCTTAAAAATCATTAAAAAACAATCAGAAGGTTTGAAGCCATATCAGAAATTAATTCTTCAACTGCTTGTGGCAGGAATATTTACATATTATTGTGTGACATCGCCGGATATCGGCACAGAAATTATTATCCCATTTTCCGGTGGGAAAACATGGGATATGGGATGGCTGTTTATACCCTTTTGCATTGTAGCAATTCTTGCTACGGATAATGGAGTGAATTTCACAGACGGACTGGATGGACTTTGTTCCAGTGTTACTTTGATCGTAGCTGTGTTTTTTACTGTCACAGCATTGGGAATGAACAATGGTACAGCACCGTTGTCAGCAGCAGTTGCGGGAGCACTTATGGGCTTTTTACTTTTTAATGTTTATCCGGCTAAGGTGTTTATGGGTGATACAGGTTCTCTGGCTTTGGGAGGATTTGTAGCGGCTACTGCTATTGTGTTACAAATGCCTTTATGGATTCTTTTGGTAGGTATCATATATGTTGCCGAATTGTGTTCTGTTGTGATACAGGTGGCATATTTCAAAAAAACAGGTGGAAAAAGAATTTTTAAAATGGCTCCGATTCACCATCATTTTGAACTTTGCGGATGGTCAGAAACCAGAGTTGTGGCAGTATTTTCCATTATAACGGCATTATGTTGTTTGATTGCATATATGGCTGTCTAATTTGAGTTTGGAAGGTTATGCTTTAAAGATAACAAGATTCAAACGGGAAAATAACTTTGAGATACATAGTGTAATTAAGTAATTTTGACTTTAGGTTAAGGAAGAGAACTGGAGGAGACATGGAGAAAGCAGTATTAGTAGCAGGATCCGGTATCAGTGGTATCGGTGCTGTAAAACTTCTGAAACAGGTGGGAAAACAAGTTATATTATATGATGGAAATGAAAACCTGGATCAGGATGAAATTAGAAAAAATGCAGAGGATGCGTCACTAGAAATTATACTTGGAAAATTGACACAGGATGTTATAAAGAGACTGGAATATTGTGTTATAAGTCCCGGTATTTCTTTGGAAGTTCCATTTGTGCAGCAATTAAGGGAAGCAGAGATACCTATTTGGAGCGAAATTGAATTAGCATATCACTATGCCAAGGGAGTATTGGCTGCGATTACTGGAACGAACGGAAAAACAACAACAACAGCTTTATTGGGTGCTATGGTGCGTAACTGGGTTGGAGAAGAACGGAGCTTTGTTGTTGGAAATATAGGAATTCCGTATACAAAGAGTGCATTGGAGATGAAAGAGGATTCGGTTACGGTCGCTGAGATCAGCAGCTTTCAATTGGAATCAATTCTTACGTTCCATCCGGCTGTAACTGCTATTTTAAATATTACGCCTGACCATTTAAACCGTCATCATACAATGGAGTGTTATACGCAGGTCAAAGAATCCATTACAAAAAATCAAACGGATCAGGAATGGTGTATTTTAAATTATGAAGATAGCCGATTGCGTGAGTTCGGAGAGCACGCAAAGGTAAAAGTTCTTTATTTCAGCAGTAAGCGTAAACTGAAAGAAGGATTGTATCTGGATGGGAATACGATTATACTGCATGTGAACGGAACATCCTATGAAATATGTAAAACTACGGAATGCCACCTGGTAGGAATTTGCAATTATGAAAATATTATGGCAGCATCTGGAATGGCATATTGTCTTGGGGTTCCTATGGATATTATTCAGAAAACTGCAAAAGAATTCAAGGCTGTGGAGCATAGAATCGAGTTTGTAGAAGAAATCAATGGGGTAAGTTATTATAATGATTCCAAAGGTACGAACCCGGATGCAGCAATACAGGGAATACGTGCGATGACAAGACCGACGTTTATCATTGGAGGCGGCTATGACAAAGGTTCCGAATACGATGAATGGATAGAAGAGTTTGGAAATAAAGTTAAGAAGTTGGTTCTGTTGGGACAGACAGCACAAAAAATTGCAGATTGTGCTAAACGCCATGGATTTACGGATATTGTTTTTGTATCGGATCTGGAAGAGGCAGTTGCTTATTGCTTCAGAGAAGCAAAAGAAGGAGATGCAGTGTTGCTTTCGCCGGCATGTGCCAGCTGGGGAATGTTTAAAAATTACGAAGAACGGGGCAGGATTTTTAAAGAATTGGTTCGAGGTCTTATTCATAGTTCCCAAGAGAAGTAAATGCAGGAAGAAAGTTCTTGTGATGTAGGTATAAATTCAGGAATGCAAAGAATAGAATAGAAAGAGTCGATACTGTGCAGAAGATAATGAAAAAAATTTTCTGCACAGTTTTTTTATGGATTGGAGAGCGTAATGAAAGAAAAAATACAGAAAAATATATGGGCAAAAACAGATTACAGTTTAATTCTTTTGATTTTTATACTTTGCGTATTTGGTTTATTCATATTATATAGTGCGACTGCGTATACAGACGCAGTTGCACATGCTGGAAATGCATTTTACACTGTGGCAAAACAGGGAATATTTACAGCAGCAGCTTTTCTGGTAATGTTTGCGGTTTCCAGAATAGATTATCATATCCTTGTGAAGTATGCAAAATATGCATACCCATTGGCAGTGATTCTGGGAATTGCTGTATTGTTTTTTGGAAAAGAGGTAAATGGCCAGAAGCGTTGGTTTGCGTTGGGTCCATTGTCGTTTCAACCGGCTGAGTTTGCTAAAATTGTTTTGATTCTATGTCTGGCAGCGGTTACAGAACGGTTGTATCATTTATTAAAATCATATTGGATTTTATTGTGGATAGGGTGCATTACTCTTCCTGTTTTTTTACCTGTTGTATCAGCAAATTTGAGTTCGGGCATTATCATTTTTTCCATAGCCGGTATTATGGCGTTTGTATGCAGCCACAAAAGAGGGATTTTTGTAGTTGGGGGAGTTAGTGGTATGGTAGGCATTGTTATATTGTATCAAACCGGTATTTTGGAAAAAATACTGGATGCTTATCAAATGGATCGTATTTATGCCTGGCAGCAGCCGGAAGCATATGCATCTACCAATGGATTTCAAACTCTGCAGGGACTGTATGCCATAGGGGCCGGCGGAATTTTTGGGCGGGGACTTGGGGAAAGTATTCAAAAGATGGGATACTTGCCAGAAGCGCAAAATGATATGATTTTCTCCATTATTTGTGAAGAATTGGGATTATTCGGTGCGGCTTTATTGATAGGGATATTTTTGTTATTAATCTGGCGATTTATGATAATAGCCAGCGAAGCATTGGATTTTACCGGAATGATGATTGTAACAGGTGTTATGGCACATATTTCGATTCAGGTTCTTTTGAATATTGCCGTGGTGACAAACACGATACCCAATACGGGAATAAGTCTTCCCTTTATAAGCTACGGAGGATCTTCCATTATGTTCCTTATGATAGAAATGGGGATTGTTTTAAATATATATTCGCAGTCGAAGCGAGCACATTGAATGGGAAAAGACACCAATCCTTTCAAATTACATAATGTATTATAGATGTAATAATGTGAATGTCAGCCGGTTGATATATTGGTAAATAGAGGAGGGATTTTGTGTCTTTTCTGGAAATAAATGGAGGAAGAAAATTATATGGAACGGTTTCGGTTCAGGGAGCTAAAAATGCCGTGTTACCCATGATGGCCGCTGCTTTGCTGAATCAAGGAGTGACAGTGATTCAAAATGTACCGAATATTTTGGACGTCATTCATATGATTCATATCATGGAGGGATTAGGGTGCAAAATTTCATATGAAAATGAAATTCTTACGCTGGATGCTTCTTGTCTTAATACAAATGAACTGCCTTCCATATGGGCAGGAAAAATGCGATGTTCGATTATCTTATTGGGAGCTTTGATCGGAAGATGTAAAGATGCAGTTGCCTATTATCCGGGTGGATGTTCGATTGGAACCAGACCCATTGACTTGCATATCGAAGGATTAAAAAAAATGGGAGTTGCATTTACGTTTGAAGGCGAAAAGATCAGGGCGAAAGTGGATAAACTTATTGGAACGGAAATATTACTTCCATTTCCTTCTGTTGGGGCAACAGAAAACATTTTGCTGGCTGCGGTAAAAGCCCATGGAACAACATGTATTCGCGGAGCTGCCAGAGAGCCGGAAATAGTGGAGTTGTGTCAAATGTTAAATACAATGGGGGGTCACATTGAAGGTGCGGGAAGTGATACGATCCTTGTTTATGGTGTTGCTGAATTACATGACTGCTCTATGAAAGTGTCGGGAGATAGAATTGTTGCTGCCACTTATTTAATGGCGGCCGCAGCATGTGGTGGTGAAATTATGGTTACAGAAGCTCCTTGTAATTATATGAATACGTCTTTAGCTGTTTTGGAACAAATGGGATGCAAAATCAGAAAAGAAGAAAGACAGGTGGAAATACATTCAGATGGAAATCTGTGTCCCGTCCCATACATTAGGACAGAACCGTATCCGGGTTTCCCTACCGATGTTCAGTCACAGCTAATGGCAGCATTGTGTTTTTCAAAGGGTAGATCTGTTATTGAAGAGACCATTTTTGAAGATCGATTTCATACAGCTTTGGAGTTGAAAAAGATGGGTGCAGATATTATAATAGAGGGAAGGCGAGCCTTGATATATGCTGATCAGAGACTTTGTGGAGCCGATGTGGAAGCAAACGATCTTAGGGGAGGAGCAGCATTGGTGATTGCAGGTCTTGCCGCAACAGGACGGACACGAATAACATCTTGTCAACATATTTTTAGAGGATATGCGCGAATTGACACAGATATCCAACAGTTGGGAGCAAATATTGTGAAAAAGGTTGATGAGACAGAAGAGAACCGTGCAGGGATTTAAACCGGAGGAAAGGATGAATATTAGAGAGCAGAAGATCAGAAGGAGAGCAGCTGAAAAAAGAAAAGAAATAGGAAAAAAGCTTTTTCGCTTGCTGGCAGCAGTGATTCTCATCGCTGCTGTCTGCATGGGAATTTGGAATATAAAGATAAGAAATTTTGAAATTATTAATAATGAACGCTATACACCGCAGCAGATTGTGGACATGCTGTTTGCAACAGAAAATGAAAAACGATCGCTGTTTACTTTTTTGAAAGAACTGGTAAATTCACCACATAAGGAACTGCCTATGATCCAGTCTTATTCCATTGAATTTACAGGTATTGATTCTGTTTCTGTAATAGTATATGAGAATAAGCTGGTTGGCTGTATTAATTACATGGGATCCTATATGTATTTTGATAAAGAGGGACTCATTGTGGAAAGCAGGACAGAGCCTTATGAAGGAATTCCTGTAATAGATGGAATTCAGTTTGACCAGGTTGTATTGTACCAAAAATTATCTGTGAAAAAGGAGGGGATATTTGACGCAGTCATGAATCTGACGCAGTTGCTATCGTTACATGAAATAAAAGCGGACAAAATCATTTATGATGAAAAGGATTGGGTTACTGTTATTATTGGTGATATAAAAGTTTCATTGGGAGATAGCAGTAATATGGAAGGAAAAATTGCCGAACTGTCTGCTATGCAAAGTAAGTTTGGAGATTTGAAAGGAACTTTGCATTTGGAAACATATGATGCATCTCGTCAGGATGCGGAATATTATTTTGAAGTTGAAACAGACTAGATGGATTTTTTTGTAAATATGGCTTTTTTTTCCGAAAAAAAGAGTAAAAAAAGTTGAAGAAACGGTTGATTATTTTTGAAAAAGATAATATAGTATATAGAGTAACATTTAGTTATGGAGGATATGGTAGATTCATAGATCCTGTCAAGGCTACAAAATGGAATGAGAATGAAGTTAGAAGGAGGAGTTTCCCTTGTTAGAAATTAAGATAAATGAGTCTGAAAGTTCAGCAAAGATTATTGTAATTGGTGTCGGTGGTGCTGGAAATAATGCAGTAAACCGTATGATTGAAGAAAATATTGTAGGTGTAGAATTTATTGGTATTAACACGGATAAGCAGGCACTGCAGTTTTGTAAAGCACCTACAGCGCTTCAGATTGGTGAAAAACTGACAAAGGGATTGGGTGCTGGTGCCAGACCAGAAATCGGTGAGAAGGCAGCTGAAGAAAATGCTGAAGATCTCAGTGAAGCAATAAAAGGAGCTGATATGGTATTTGTTACCTGTGGTATGGGTGGCGGAACCGGTACAGGAGCTGCTCCGGTTGTTGCTGGTATTGCAAAAGAAATGGGTATTCTGACAGTAGGTGTTGTGACAAAGCCGTTTATGTTTGAAGGAAAAACCCGTATGAATAATGCGCTTGCTGGAATTGAAAAGTTAAAGCAGGTTGTAGATACTTTGATTGTGATTCCAAATGATAAGCTTTTAGAGCTGGTGGACAGAAGGACAAGTATGCCGGAAGCTTTAAAGAAAGCAGATGAAGTATTACAGCAGTCTGTTCAGGGTATTACAGATTTGATTAACATTCCGGGACTCATTAATCTTGACTTTGCTGACGTACAGACAGTTATGAAGGATAAAGGTTTGGCTCATATTGGTATTGGAACAGCAAAGGGTGACGATAAAGCGACAGAAGCTATGCGTATTGCTATTTCCAGTCCTCTGCTTGAGACGACAATCGAGGGAGCATCTCATGTATTAATTAATATTTCTGGTGATGTAAGTCTGCCAGAAGTGAATGACGCTGCAAGTTATGTTCGTGAATTGGCTGGTGATGGCGCTAATATTATCTTTGGAGCTACATATGATGAGTCCGCAACAGATGAAGCAACCATTACTGTGATTGCAACGGGTGTTGAAGAACATGTAGCTGCACCGAAAAAAGAAGAAGCTAAGACAGTAAAGGCAAAGAATAATGATTTTTTTGCTCATAATGTAGCAACACATACAACACCATCCTATACAGCAGCAGCAACACAGGCTCCAGTGGGAAATACAGTTAGAACACAGGAGTCAGCACCGGCTCAGTCCGCACCGACTTATACTGCTCCTACCTACAATACACCAAAGCCGAGTGTATCAGAACATACAATTAATATTCCGGACTTTTTAAAGAGATAAGTTGAATTTTATTAAAAAGGCCCTTGTTCTCGCATTATAATTTATAATACGAAAACGAGGGCTTTTTTTGTATGAATTAGAGTGACTGATGTGTGCAGCATGAGTAAAATTCTGCGATGTATTTTATTTATGAGAGCACTGAATTTGACAAAATCTGTATCAGATATGTTGTATAATCCTTCCATGCTGTACATAGACATTTACTTTTTGATTAATTGGACAATGGATATGATACTGATTATCATAACAGGACATATAAGAAGAAATAAACCGTTACTAATCCGATATATGTTTGCGGCATGCTTAGGAGCGGTATGGAGCTTTGTACCTGTTATTGCATCCGATATGCCTAAATGGATATTTGCACCTATGAGCTACATAGGAATTTGTGCCTTCATGTGCCGCGTTGCGTATTCTACAAAAGGATTCCGACAATTATTGAAACCAGTAATAATCCTTTATCTGAATACATGGGTGATGGGAGGAATATTAAATTTTTTATATTTCCAGACAAAAGCCGGAATTTGGCTTAAAAATATTCTTTATGGAGAATATGCTGTGCCAAGTGTTTGGTGGCTTTTTATTTGTGCAGCTATCGTGGGGGGAGTTTGGATTGTGGCATGGGATTGGTATCGGTATATAAGCAGCAACAGAAAAATCATTTATCCGGTGGAAATACAGCTGGGAAAAAAGAAAATAAATGCTATGGCACTTTTAGACACGGGAAATCGGCTATACACGCCGGGAGGTACACCGGTTAGCATTATGGATCACAATCTGGCCAGAAAGTGGTTGGGAGATCAGGAAGTTGAAAAATTGGATGACCGCCTGGAAGGAGGGATACCATACAGTTTGATTCCTTACCAGAGTATCGGAAAGGAACAGGGAGTCATCGCAGTAATAAAAGCAGATCAGATGATTATCCATAAGGGTACCTTGGATGAAACAGTGGCGACACCAGCCATTGGAATCAGTGAACTGTGTTTTTCCGCAGGAAAAGAATATCAGGTGATTTTACACGGAGGTATTTAGTTGTGCGGAAATCTGCAGAAAAAAGAAAGGCGTGGAGGTTATTATGTTAATTAAGGTGTCTGTTTCGGATAAATTTCAGTTGAAGCTGATTCCTTCGTTTCGAAGTATGTTTCTTTCCAGACAGGGGGAAATACATTATATCGGGGGAAGCGATGTGCTTCCCACACCCCTCTCTCCAGAAAAAGAGGCGGAAGCCATAGAACGGTTGGGAACTCCTTTGGAAAAAGAAGCGAGATCACAGTTGATTGAACATAACTTGCGGTTGGTAGTATACATTGCAAAAAAGTTTGATAATACTGGTGTGGGCGTGGAAGACCTGATTTCCATCGGAACAATTGGATTAATAAAGTCAATTAATACATTTAACAAAGGAAAAAATATTAAGCTGGCAACTTATGCATCGCGTTGTATTGAAAATGAGATTTTGATGTATTTGAGAAGAAATAACAAAACAAAAATGGAAGTGTCCATTGATGAACCGTTAAACGTGGACTGGGATGGGAATGAACTTCTATTATCAGATATTTTGGGAACGGATGAAGATGTAATTTATAAAGATATGGAAGATGAAGCGGAGCGGAATGTTTTGAATCAGGCGATCGCACAATTATCCGGAAGAGAACGGCAAATTGTAGAATTGCGTTTTGGTATTAATCGGGATGATGGAAAAGAAATGACACAGAAGCAAGTGGCAGACCTGCTGGGGATTTCCCAGTCTTATATTTCCCGGTTGGAAAAAAAGATTATGAAGCGATTAAAAAAAGAAATGGTACGTTTTGAATAAGGTTTACCGGGCTTGTATTGACGCGGTCACAGAAATCATATATTATGTTGTTGAGGAAAATTCTGTTATATTTATAAGAAACAGAAAATTAAGATACGAAGAAGTGCAGAAGGTGAAAGAAAATGAACATACTAAATATAGAACATATCAGCAAAATATTTGGGGAGAAAGTGGTTTTTGATGATGCATCCTTTGGGATTGGAGAAGGAGAAAAGATAGGCATTGTAGGAATCAATGGAACAGGTAAAACGTCTCTCTTAAAAATGATTGTTGGAGAAGAAGAACCGGATGAGGGGCAGATTACAAAACAAAATGGATTAAAAATTGCTTATTTATCTCAAAATCCGATCTTTCCGGAAAAGAAAACCGTATTGGAATATATGGTCGAACATGGGGAAGAGAGTGAAGCAAAGAAATTATTGAATAAATTGGGAATCACAGATCATTATGAAATGATGGATGTATTATCGGGCGGACAGAAAAAAAGAGTGGCATTGGCAAGAATGTTGATGGGTTCGTTCGATCTTCTTATGTTGGATGAACCTACAAACCATTTGGATGACCGTATGATTTCCTGGTTGGAAGATTATTTAAGATCCTATAAAGGTGCTGTTTTGCTGGTTACCCATGATCGCTATTTCCTTGATAAGGTGACCAGTAAAATTTTAGAAATTGATCATGGGAAACTGTATACCTATGAGGGAAATTATTCCCAATTTCTTGAACGGAAAGCTGAGCGGGAAGAAATGGCTGTAGCTTCAGAGAGAAAGCGGCAAAGTGTTTTAAGAATGGAATTGGAATGGGCAAAGCGCGGATGTCGGGCAAGAAGTACAAAACAGAAAGCAAGATTGGAGCGATTGGAGGCATTGAAACAGGGAAAATCTCCTGTTGCAGAGCAGTCTATTGCCATGGACTCTGTGGAAACAAGAATGGGGAAAAAAACAATCGAACTACATCATGTGAATAAATCCTATGGTGAAAAAAGGATCATCAATGATTTTTCTTACATTGTTCTCAGAAATCAGAGAGTAGGAATTATCGGACCAAACGGATGTGGGAAATCCACACTTTTAAAGATTATTGCCGGACAGATTCCGCCGGACAGTGGCAGTGTTGAGATGGGAGAGACCATTAAAATCGGATATTTTTCTCAGGAAGTGCCGGATATGAATAGTAATCAAAGAGTGATTGACTATATTAAAGATGTGGCAGAATATATTCCGACAAAAGAGGGAAAAGTATCGGCATCCCAAATGTTGGAACGATTTTTGTTCACACCCCAAATGCAGTATGCACCGATTGAAAAGCTCTCCGGAGGGGAGAAAAAGCGTCTGTATCTTCTTAAGGTGATTTTTACAGCACCAAATGTACTTTTATTTGATGAGATTTCCAATGATCTGGACATTCCTACCATTACTATTTTGGAAGATTATATCAATTCTTTTCAAGGTATTGTCATAGTAGTTTCCCATGACCGTTATTTTTTGGATAACGTGGTGGATCGTATTTTTTCCTTTGAAGAGGAGGGAAAACTGCGGCAGTATGAAGGTGGATACACGGACTATCTGGAAAAAAGAAGTGAAGAGGAATGTAAAAAAGAAGATACATCAAAAGGAAAAGAAAAAAGTTCCGGTGGTAAAGATTGGAAAAAACGTACTCCTAAATTAAAATTTTCTTTTCAGGAAAAAAGAGAGTTTGAATCGATTGATGATGATATAGCAAAGTTAGAAGAAAAAATAGAAAAGCTAGATCACGAAATGATGGAAAATGCTACCAACTCTGCAAAGTTATCAGAGTTATTGAAAGAAAAAAATGAATTAGAAAATGCATTGGATGAAAAAATGGAGCGTTGGGTATATTTAAATGATTTAGCGGAAAAAATTGAAAATAGTTAAGAAAAATGGTGGTGAAGGGTACTGTATGTTTGCAGTACCCTTTTTGCTTTTTAGAGAAAAAATTAGAAATGTATTATAAATTTAAGAAAACATTTATGAGATATCTGAAATAAGTATGCTAAAATGGAAATGATACTGAATGAAAGTCAAACTGGAATGGAGAAGCATATGGATTTAAAAACACAGAAAAAGACATTGGAATTATTGTATAAATTATTGGATGGGACAAACGGAATTGTTCCGTTTGTTGAGTACAGTCCGCAAAAACAAGCGTTTCCGGATAAAGAAGAAAAGCAGCGATTAAAGAGAGCGATACCGGAGACACAGGGAATTTCATCTGTTTATTTAAAAACTTTTCTGGAGGAGTTGGTATCTCGGGAAAAAAAAATTCATGGAATTATGGTAATCAGGAATGGGTGTGTATTGGCAGAAACGGTTCTTGCTCCATATCAGATGAAATTATGGCATGCAACGTATTCCCTGTGTAAAAGTATTACGGGAATGGCAATTGGCATGCTGATTGATGAGGGAAGATTGAAGTTGGATGATCGGGTGGTAGATATTTTGTCATCCAAAGTAAACCCAATTAGCTATTTGAAATATAAAAATTTAACAATTCGTCATCTTCTTACTATGACCAGTGGTGCTTCTTTTAATGAGATGGGATCAGCGACGGAAACAGATTGGATAAAAGGGTATTTTGATTCCCATGTCCGTTTTACTCATGGAAGTCAATTTTGCTATAATAGTATGAACAGTTATATGCTTTCAGCTGTTGTCACCGAAGTGACAGGACAAACGATGATGGAATATTTAAATAATCGTTTGTGGGAACCTCTGGGGATTACCAATGTTTATTGGGAATCTTGTCCCATGGGACGAACAAAAGGCGGCTGGGGATTATATTTAACCATGGAAGATATGGCGAAAATTGGACAAATGTATTTACAAAAGGGATTATGGAAAGGTAAGAGGATTTTATCAGAAAATTGGATTGCGTCTTCCTGTCAAAAACAAGTAGATACCGGAGAGGAAAATGGTTACTCTTATGGATACCATAATTGGATAGCAGAAGAAGAACATGCCTATTTATTTAATGGAATGTTTGGACAAAATGTATTGATTTATCCTGATAAACGAATGATTTTGGTTACCGTTGCCGGCAATAATGAGTTATTTGCAGACGGTTTGATGATGCAGATTATTCGATCATATTTTGGAAACGATTTTCAACCAGATGATAGCATAGAAATGGATCAGAAAGGATATGAAGCATTAAAAAAGTTTGAAAAAAAATGTATGGAAATAAAACCGATAAAGGCTCCTCTTTTTGGCGGATGGCCATGGAAGGGAACTGTAGGGACAAACCGTTGGAGAAAGAAATATATTTTGAAAGGAAGGGAAGAAAGAAAAATAAAAGGAGAAAATTTGTGGGATATTCTTTTAAAGAACATATGTCAAAATAAATATCGTATGGAAAATACCAAAGGTTCGCTTGTTCCCAGATTTTTGCAAGTCGTTCATAATAATTATTCAGAGGGAATAGAAACCATTCAATTTGTACGCTGTCAAAATAAGTTGCTTATGACCATAAATGAGGGAAATGAGGTATATGGTATTATTTTGCCGGAAACGTATCAGATACAAACGATTTGTTATCATGGTGAAGAGTATTCTATCGCAGCTAAGGGAGAAGCGGCTAAAAATGAAGATGGGATTTTGGTATTGAAGATCGATATACGTTTTATAGAGACGCCCCACAGAAGAAAAATAAAGTGTTTCGTTTATGATAAAAAAATCTCTGTACATTTTGATGAGGAACCGGGATGGAATATGATTCAAAAAGCATTGAGTACAGTAGCCCAAGCGGACAGTTCTGTATTAATGCAGGGGTTAATGACAAAATTGGATCGGGAGTATATTGAATATAAAATACGCTCCGCTGTGAAAATCGATGTGACGGGAGAATTGATCGAAAAATAGACATGACAGACTGCATATATGTATCAAAAAGAGAATAAGATTATGCAGGAACAGGCAGGGATATGACATTGTTTTTAACAAAAAAAGAAGGTAAAATAGAAATAGTTTGTTTGACTTGTCAGGGGTGAAAGTCGAAATGAATGATATGTTACAATGTAGAAGGGAGTTTTATAAAATGAAGGAACAAATAAAAGCTTTTTTGAAAAATTACAAAAAGGAAATTATGGATACGGCTGACCAGTTACGGAACCGTCCTATGAGGGAAGAAACAGAAGAATTGTTTGCTCTTTTTGAAACTACGGGCAATCGTTTGCAGTATGAAGATGTATATTTTGAGAGAAGAAAATATCTGGCAACATTTGGGTTGGCTTGTTATTTGGAACATCGTCCGGAAGATTTGAAAAAAATGGAAGAAGTTCTGAGGGGAATTTGTGCGGAACGATGTTGGGCATTACCGGCTCATGTGGATCGTAAGCAGGATCCCAATTGGAAGCACACTGTGGATTTGTTTGCCAGTGAAACAGCGCAGTGTGTTTCGGAAATTATTACCTTCTTAGAGAATGATCTGAGTGAAGAAATAAAGAATATGGTTCGTCAAAACGTGGAAGAACGAGTATTTCGTCCATTCTACGAATCGGAAGTTCCATATAAAAATTGGGAACATGGAAAAAGTAATTGGAATGCTGTATGTGCCGGATCCATTGGAAGTGCCAGTATTTATCTGATGAAAGATGATCCAGTAAGGTTGGAAGCATGTTTGAAAAGAATTTGTGCTGCCCTTCAATATTTTCTTGGAAGTTTTGCCGATGATGGGGCATGTATGGAAGGATTGGGATATTTTACGTATGGAATGACGTATTTTGTGGGATTTGCAGATCAGCTTTATCGGTATACCAATGGTAAAATCGATCTATTGGAATCGGAAAAATGTAAAAAAATGGCCGAATTCCAACAGAAATGCTATTTTTCCAAAGGAAGAACACTAAGCTTTTCCGATGGTAATAGCAGGGATCGTTTCCGTATGGGGCTGACTGCATATTTGGCTATGCGTTTTTCCAATGTATCCATACCGAATATGGAGCGTGCCGGAGGATTCCATCAAGATAGCTGTTATCGGTTTATGGGAAATTATCGTGATATTATTTGGACAGAAAAGTATTTGGAAATGCTGGAATCAGGCAAAATGGAAGATAAGAATGGTGTTGTAGAAGCAGGACAGGTTGTACTGCCCATGGCTCAGTGGAGTATTTGCAATGCAGAAAATGGAAATGGATGTGCATTGAAAGGCGGCGATAATGACGAACCGCATAATCATAACGACGTGGGTAATTTTCTGTTTATTAAAGGGGAAGAATTACTCCTGACAGATCTGGGAGCCGGGGAGTATACACGACAATATTTCCGGGCAGAGACACGTTATAAGCATTTTGGAAACAGTTCACTGGGGCATTGTGTACCGGTAATCAACGGAAAAGCCCAGATGCCTGGAAAAGAATTTGCCGCTGATCTTTTTGAAGGAGATGGAAACGGAACGGCTATAGTCAGCTTTAGCGGAGCATATGAAAAAGGAGCGATTGCTTCTATCGTCAGAAAAACATTTTTTGACTTGAAGAATGGATCATTGACGGTGGAAGATACATTTGAACCATCTGAAAATACCGTTTCCATAGAGGAACGCATTATCAGTGAATATAAACCGGAGATCAAAGGTAATGAAGTAATCATTAAAGGCGAAAAAGAATGCTGCCGTGTTCTTGTGGAGAATTTGGAAGGAGAAATTACATATAGTGTTCATGATTTTAGTGACCATCATGGAAACCATCATGATATCTATGCGATTTCCTGGAATGTACCGGTGGATGCTACCCATACATCACGGTTTGTAGTAGGTTAAATAAGCAGTTTATTGATTAAAGATGCAGGGGAGAGTGCAAAGCAGAGTGGTCTCTTCCCTGTATTTGAATGAATGTCAAAATTACGTGACAGAAAAAGAAGGGTTACTATTATGGAAAAAAATTTTGTAACATATGAGGATTTTGGTGCATTAGGCGATGGTAAGCATGATGACATGCGGTCGATTCAGATGGCACATGCATACGCCAATGAACAGAAACTTCCGGTAAAGGCAAAAGATGGAGCCGTTTATTATATAGGGAAAGAAGCAATAACAGCAGAGATACAGACCAATACGGATTGGACCGGTGCAAAATTTATTATTGATGACAGAGATGTGGATGATGTAAAAAAACCCGTTTTTTTGGTGACAAGTTCAATGAAAGAATATGAACTGGAAATCCCCTCCTTTGAAAAAGGACAAAAACAATTGGGGGATAGGTTAAATACGGATTGTTTGATTACAATAGAGGATTCATTTCATAAAAAATATCGCCGTTTTGGACCAAATGAAGATAACGGAACAGAACAGACCGATTGTTTTGTAGCCAGAAAAGATGGGACAATAGAAAACTTTATTATTTGGGATTTCCCTAAAGTGACCTCTTGTGTTGCACATCCCATCGATGCTGATGAATTGTTATTATGTGGTGGAGTTTTTGTTACAATCGCCAATGCCGCCGAATGTGTTTATAATTATTACTGGAGAAATATTGAAATCCGTCGTTCCAATACGAAGATAATAAATATGAAACATGTAAATACGGAAGAAGGGGAGAGCGGTTCGCCCTATCGTGGTTTTTTGCGTATTGTGGATTGTGCTTATGTTACAGTAAGCAATTGTTTTTTTACCGGGCATAAGATTTATGAAACGATAGGAAGTGCCGGTGTACCTGTGGGTATGGGAAGCTATGATATTGATATATATCGTTCCAGTGATGTATCGTTTTATCAATGCAGACAGGAAGGAATTATGGATCGGACAAGATGGGGATTAATTGGTACGAATTTCTGTAAAAACCTTTATATGGAAAGCTGCACGGTTTCACGGTTTGATGCCCACATGGGAGTTACGAACGCACATTTAAAAAATTGCCGTTTGGGATGGCAGTGCTTAAATGCAATTGGTCATGGGACATTTGTTGTGGAAGACACAGAAGCCTATGGTCGCGCGTTGGTAAATTTGAGAGATGATTATGGAAGTACATGGGACGGAGATATGATAATTAAAAATTGTACCTGGTATCCGGCAGAGCCTTGTGCATCGGTGGTGCGGGCTTCCAATAGCGGACATCATGATTTTGGATATGTATGTCATATGCCCCATCGATTAATCATTGAAAATCTGAAGATTATGGATGGAAAATTTTCGAAGGATCAAGATTATCAGGGGCCGTCGGTATTTAATGATTATGACGAGGCCATTTGTGAGACGGATTCTGGAATGGAGAGAGAGTATCCTTATATGACAACAGAAGAATTGCATGTCAGCGGTATTTTTACGGAAAGTGGCAAAGAAATCCGAATAAAAGAAAATCCGTATTCCATGCCTGGATTGAACAGGATTTATTTGGGGAGTCAGGATACATCAATACGGTAGTGAAAAATAAATAGTTGAATATAAGATACGGCTAGTATGTCCATGAATAAAAGAAAAGTAAAGTTTTATTATGGAGGAAAGCCGTATCTTTTTGCTTTTTTATTTCTGAAAGCTATTGCAAAAAGCAATATTATAATTTTAAGTTATGGTATGAATATATAAAAAGTATGGATTAACTGACAGACGACCGGGAAATAGACTTGAAAAATGAAAAAAAATACTCTAATATTAGTAATAACAATTTCTCTATACATGAAAGCAGAATTGGAGAAAACAGGATGGAGGGATAACATGAAATTTCACATTGCGTTGATTCCCGGAGACGGAATTGGACCGGAGATCGTAAAAGAGGCAAAAAAGGTTTTGGATCGTATAGCAGAAAAATACCATCATGAATTTACATATGAAACATTATTAATGGGAGGATGTTCCATTGATGCATATGGTACATCTTTGACGGATGAAACATTGGAAAAGGCAAAAGCAGCGGATTCTGTTTTGCTTGGAGCTGTGGGCGGAGATGTTGGAAATTCCAAATGGTATGATATTGATCCAAAAGACCGTCCGGAAGCAGGGTTATTGAAGATAAGAAAAGGATTGGAACTGTTTGCCAATATTCGTCCGGCATATTTATATAAAGAATTGAAAGATGCCTGTCCGCTTAGAGAAGCGATTGCAGATGCAGGGTTCGATATGGTGATTATGAGAGAACTGACAGGAGGACTGTATTTTGGCGCCAGAAAAACAGAAGAAATAGACGGAGTGAGAAGAGCAACAGATACTTTGGTATACGATGAAAATGAAATACGTCGTATCGCCAAAAAAGGTTTTGAAATTGCTATGAAGCGGAAAAAGAATCTGATCAGTGTAGATAAGGCAAATGTATTGGATTCCTCTCGTTTGTGGAGAAATGTAGTGGATGAAGTGGCGAAAGAATATCCTGAAGTCAAAGTTTCCCATATGTTAGTGGATAATTGTGCGATGCAGTTGGTAAAAGATCCGGCACAGTTTGATGTGGTTTTGACAGAGAATATGTTTGGTGATATTCTATCAGATGAAGCCAGCATGATTACCGGGTCAATCGGAATGTTATCTTCTGCCAGCTTAGGTGCTACAAAATTAGGATTATATGAACCGAGTCATGGTTCGGCTCCGGATATTGCCGGTCAGAATATTGCAAACCCTATTGCTACAATACTTTCCGCTGCTATGATGCTGCGTTATTCCTTTGATCTGGATGAGGAAGCGAGAGCGGTAGAAAATGCTGTGCAGAGTGTTCTTACAGAGGGATATCGAACCATAGATATCATGGCTGAGGGATGTGTTCAGGTAGGAACCAGTGAAATGGGAGATTTAATTGTAAAACATATTTGACAGAAGTTAGTCTGATGACTGTTTGAATAAGAATGAAAAACGTGCATAAGAAAATGGTATGATATGTGTTTTTATAGAAAGGTATGGTAAAAATGAAGAGTGATAACGTAAAGTGTGGGATGCAGCAGGCACCTCATCGATCTTTATTTCATGCATTGGGATTTACAGAAGAAGAAATGAAAAAACCGTTGATCGGAATTGTCAGTTCTTATAATGAAATTGTTCCGGGACATATGAACCTGGATAAAATTGTGGAAGCAGTGAAAATGGGAGTAGCTATGGCCGGAGGTGTTCCAAGAGTATTCCCGGCGATTGCTGTATGTGATGGTATTGCTATGGGGCATGTGGGAATGAAATATTCCCTGGTGACAAGAGATCTTATTTGTGATTCTACAGAAGCTATGGCTATCGCCCATCAGTTTGATGCGTTGGTTATGGTCCCCAACTGTGATAAGAATGTACCGGGACTTTTGATGGCAGCCGCCAGATTAAATATACCGACTGTCTTTGTAAGTGGTGGTCCCATGTTGGCAGGGCATGTAAAAGGGGGAAAGACCAGCCTGTCTTCTATGTTTGAAGCAGTGGGAGCCTATGCTGCCGGAAAAATGACAGAGGAAGATGTATTGGAGTATGAACAGAAAGCTTGTCCGACTTGCGGTTCCTGTTCCGGTATGTATACAGCCAATTCCATGAACTGTCTGACAGAGGCGCTGGGAATGGGATTAAAAGGAAACGGTACCATTCCTGCGGTTTATTCCGATCGCTTACGTCTGGCCAAGATGGCAGGTATGAAAGTTATGGAAATGCTTGAAAAAAATATCCGTCCACGGGATATTATGACCAAAGAAGCCTTTTTAAATGCAATGACGGTGGATATGGCATTGGGATGTTCCACAAATAGTATGCTTCATCTTCCGGCTATTGCTCATGAAGCGGGAGTTGAACTGGATATGGATTTAGCCAATGAAATCAGTAAGAAGACACCGAATTTGTGTCATCTGGCACCGGCAGGTCATACATACATTGAGGAATTAAATGAAGCAGGCGGCGTGTATGCCGTTATGAATGAACTGGATAAAAAGCATTTGTTATATACCGATTTGATCACAGTAACAGGTAAAACGGTGAAAGAAAATATTTCAGGTTGTATCAATAAAAATCCGGAAGTGATTCGCCCGATTGACCATCCATATAGTGAAACCGGCGGTATCGCAGTTTTAAAGGGTAATTTGGCACCGGATACCGGAGTTGTAAAACGTTCCGCTGTTGTTCCGGAAATGATGGTACACGAAGGACCGGCACGTGTTTTTGATTGCGAAGAAGACGCGATTATAGCGATTAAGAGTGGGAAGATTGTAGCTGGTGATGTGGTTGTGATCCGCTATGAAGGTCCAAAAGGCGGACCAGGAATGAGAGAAATGTTGAATCCGACATCTGCTATTGCAGGTATGGGATTGGGGTCAACAGTGGCATTGATTACCGATGGACGTTTCAGCGGGGCTTCTAGAGGAGCCAGCATTGGTCATGTATCTCCGGAGGCAGCAGTTGGCGGACCAATTGCGTTGGTTGAAGAAGGAGATATTATTAAAATTAATATACCGGAATGTACATTGAATGTGGATATTTCTGAAGAAGAAATGAATCGAAGAAGAGCAGCTTGGAAACCCAGACAACCAAAAGTTACATCCGGATATTTGGCACGTTATGCTGCCATGGTGACATCTGGTAACAGAGGAGCTGTTTTAGAAATTCCAAAGACGGCGCAGGATGAGTAGTTCTCAGGTCAGTGAAAGTGATAAGAAAATAGAAAGATTGGAGAAAGAATATGCAGTTAAATGGTTCGGAAATCATTGTAGAATGTTTGAAAGAACAAGGAGTGGATACCGTGTTTGGTTATCCGGGCGGTTCAATTTTAAATGTTTATGATGCACTTTATAAGCATTCAGATGAAATTACGCATATTTTGACTTCCCATGAACAGGGAGCTTCTCACGCGGCTGACGGATATGCGCGTGCAACAGGAAAAGTTGGAGTTTGTTTGGCTACATCTGGTCCTGGAGCTACGAATTTGGTTACTGGAATTGCCACTGCTTATATGGATTCTATTCCTGTAGTGGCAATTACAGCTAATGTGGCAGTGAATTTATTGGGAAAAGATACCTTTCAGGAAGTGGATATTGCTGGGGTAACCATGCCGGTTACAAAACACAACTATATTGTAAAAGATGTTACAAAGCTGGCAGATACCATACGAAAAGCATTTAAAATTGCAAAATCCGGTCGGCCGGGTCCTGTATTAGTAGATGTTACAAAGGATGTTACTGCTAATGTAACAGAATATCATTATAAGGAGCCGGAGGAGATTGTCCCATCCACAGAGTATCTGAAAGAAAGCGATCTGGAGCAGGCAGTAGCCATGATTCGTGAGGCAAAGAAGCCATATATTTTCGCAGGTGGCGGAAATATTCTGGCAGGATCATCCAATGAATTGCGTGAGTTTGCTCATAAGATAGATGCGCCGGTAGCAGATAGTCTGATGGGAAAAGGTGCATTTGATGGGGATGATCCTCTTTATACAGGAATGCTGGGCATGCACGGCACAAAGACATCTAATTTTGGCGTATCTCAATGCGATCTTTTAATTGCAGTTGGTGTACGTTTCAGCGATCGGGTAACCGGAAATGCTAAAAAGTTTGCTTCTCATGCTAAGATACTGCATTTGGATGTGGATCCGGCTGAAATAAATAAAAATATCCGTACCCATGCTTCGGTAATAGGCGATTTGAAAGTCATTTTGAAAGAGCTGAATCAGAGGTTGGAACAGCAGAGTCATCCTGAGTGGATTGAAACGATAAAATCAATGAAGGAAACTTATCCGTTACATTACGATAAAACTGTTTTAAGTGGTCCTTTTATTATGGAAAAGATTTGTGAATTGACCAAAGGGGAGGCCATTATTACGACAGAAGTGGGGCAAAATCAAATGTGGGCAGCTCAGTATTACCATTACAAACATCCCAGAACATTTTTGTCCTCCGGTGGGCTCGGAACGATGGGATATGGTTTAGGGGCCTCTATAGGTGCAAAAGTGGGATGCCCCAATAAAAAGGTCTTCAACATAGCAGGAGATGGCTGTTTCCGTATGAATATGAATGAAATAGCGACAGCTACCCGATATAATATTCCGATTATAGAAGTGATTATGAACAATCAAGTGTTGGGAATGGTACGTCAGTGGCAAAATCTGTTTTACGGAAAAAGATATTCCGCTACTGTTTTGGAAGACAAAGTAGATTTTGTAAAGCTGGCTGAAGCCATGGGAGCAAAGGCATATCGTATTACAAAACCGGAAGAAGTAGAACCGGTATTAAAAGAGGCTATGGATGCAGGAGAACCGGTGGTAATTGACTGTATGATTGGAAAAGATGATATGGTATTTCCTATGGTAGCTCCCGGAGCGCCTATTGATGAATGTTTCAGTGATGAAGATATGAAAAAGGTAGATTAGTAAAGAAAGACCCAGAGTCAGGAAGATGCGTAAAGAGTATAAACTTCTTGTGACTCTGGGTCATTTTTATGGTACAATAAATAGGAATATACGGAAAAACAGAAATATATTTTGGATTGATTGTAAAGAAATAGCCAAGAGAGGGGGATAAGCATTGACCCATCCTTCTTTTATGAATAAAAGAATGAAAGAATATTGTTGTTCTGCGTCGAAAAAGATATTTCATGATCTGGAGATACCAGAAAGTGGAATGACCGATGAAAAAGCACAGGAACTGAGAAAAAAATATGGAAAAAATTATGTGGGAAGAGCAAAAGGAGAATGGAAGGAACGGAATATCCGTAATCTGATTTGCCGAGCATTTTTAAATCCGTTTTCTGTTACATTGCTCATAATTGCTATTTTTTCCGGAATTATGGAAATTGGGATAAAGGGCCCCGATGGAAAAAACGGATCGGCAGCAATCATTATTGGATGTATGGTGTTGATTAGCGGAAGTATACGAATGATACAGGAAATTCGCTCGCAAAGGGCGGCTGACCGGTTGGAAGGAGTGTTTCATTCCATCGTTCATGTTTGGAGAAATGGAAAAATCTGTATGCGTCCGGCAGAGGAATTGGTAGTAGGGGATTATGTATGGCTGGAAGCAGGTGACCGTATTCCTGCCGATATGAGAATATTAAAAGCAGATCATCTATACGTATCTGAGGCTGCTGTGACAGGGGAAAGTGAAAGTGTGAAAAAAACAGTAATTCCTTCCCGGGAGCAAGAAAAAGAAAGAGATCGTGCTGATTTAAATGAAAATCTGGTCTTTCTTGGTACAACAGTGGTAAATGGCAGTGGGGAAGGCATTGTTTTGGCAGTAGGAAAGGATACTGTTTATGGGAATTTTACTGGAAAGGATACCACAATTTATGGATCGTTTGACCGAGGAGCAAACTCCATAGTAAAAGTACTGATCCGATTTGCCATTGTACTGGTTCCAATCGTGTTTTTGGTATCCGGAATTGCTCAGAAAGATTGGATGGGGGCATTGCTTTTTGCTCTTTCTGTTGCTGTAGGACTGATCCCGGAAATGCTTCCCATGGTAGTGACTGTCTGTTTGGCAAAGGGAACAGCTTCTATGTCAAAAAAACAGACCATCGTTCGTCATATGAATGCCATGCAGGGATTTGGCGCCATGGATATTTTGTGTGCTGATAAGACAGGAACTCTGACTCGTGAGGAAATCACGCTGGAATACTATATGGACATTATTGGAAATGAAAGTGAAGAGGTTTTGCAATATGCATTTTTAAATAGTGTTTATCTTACCGGAATGAAAAACCCCATCGATTGTGCCATATTGAAGTGCCAGCAAATGCCTGGGCGGGAGGAATATTTTCGGCGGTTACAAGAATCTTGTCGGAAGTTGGATGAAATTCCTTTTGACTATGTACGAAAATGTACCAGTGTATTAGTGCGCGAAAATAATTCTAAGTTACAGCTTGTTTTAAAAGGGGATGTGGAGGAGGTTTTATCCAGATGTGGTTTTATTGAATATCAGGGAGAAGTACTTCCTATGAATACATCACAGATAAAAGATTCTGTAAATGCTGTGGTAGGGGAATTATTGGAAGACGGAATGAAAGTAGTTGCCGTGGCAAGAAAAGAGATGGAGCAGGATGAAATTTTTTCATCTGAAATGGAAAATAAAATGATACTGATGGGATATCTGGCTTTTTTTGATGCCCCGAAAAAAACAGCAGCTTCTGCGATTGCCAGATTAAATGATTTAAAAGTGAAGACAAAGATTTTGACAGGTGATCACAGTCAGGTGGCAATTTCCATATGCAAAAGAGTAGGAATTGATGCATCCCGGCTTTTGACTGGCAGACAATTGGATGAAATGGGGAGAGAGAAGTTAAACCAGGCAGTGGAAGATATTGATGTCTTTGCCGAATTATCTCCCAATCAAAAAGTGAAAATTTTAAGGGCATTAAAAGAAAACGGACACACAGTAGGCTTTTTGGGGGATGGTATGAATGATGTTCCTGCCCTTTGCGAAGCAGATGTGGGGATTTCTGTGGATACAGCAGTGGACGCCGCAAAAGATGCAGCAGATGTGGTACTGTTAAAAAAAGATCTGAATGTGCTGGAATCCGGAATTTTGGAGGGCAGAAAAACGTTTGCAAATATGTTGAAATACATTCGGATCACGGCCAGTTCCAATTTTGGTAATATCTTTTCCATTGTATGTGCCAGTGCTTTCTTCCCATTTCTTCAAATGACATCGATACAAATTCTTCTTTTAAATTTGCTGTATGATATGATCTGTATTGTGCTTCCCTGGGATTATGTTGACCGTGAAGATTATTCCCAGCCTAAGACGTGGTCCGGAAGAAACCTGACAAAATTTATGTGTGTGTTTGGTCCGATCAGTTCTATTTTTGATATTATTACTTTTGTATTGTTATATTTTGTATTTTGTCCGATCATGTGTGGCGGAATGATGTTTGAACAAATTTCTGATCCATCTGTAAATGAATATTTTATTGCATTGTTCCAGACAGGATGGTTTTTACAATCCATGTGGACACAGGTTTTGGTGATTCATATGCTTAGAACCGATAAAGTTCCATTTTTACAAAGCAGAGCATCCATACCGGTTCTGGTTGTTACGGTGATGGGGGTAGTATGTTTTACCGTATTGACAATGTTGCCTGCTGCCAAATATCTGGGACTGACGGCGATGCCATTTTGGTATTTTGGATATTTATCCGTAATTGTTATCATTTATATGTTATTGACGACATTTGTAAAACAATTGTATAGTAAGAGCAGATATTATCGTGAATGCAATTGACAGTGTATGAAAAAACGCCAGTAACAAGTGATGAGAATGGGCAGATTATGAAAGAGAAAGGAGGAAGTCCCATGAAAAAAAGAGTGAGTATGGTGACGGTGGGAGCTTCCGTCCTGCGTTGGCTTTGTGAGAAGATGGAAAAAGAACATTTAAACAGTGTACATTCAATAGAATTTTATCAAGGAATACAAGAATTATTAAATCAGGATGTGGCGACATTGATGGTGGAATTGGATGATTCTGGAGAGTCGGAAAATTTTGTGCCAGAGAGAATTTGTGTAAAAGATCTGGAGATTTATGTGAGAAACCGAAAGGTTTTGCGGGAAGGAAAAGAAATTAGTCTGACGCCAAAAGAGTTTGATATTCTTTATTTTCTTGCAAGAAATCGGGGAGAAGTTTTTACAAAAGAACAGATATATCAGGCGGTCTGGGAAGAAGATTTTCTTTTGGCAGATAGTAATATCATGGCATTTATCCGAAAATTGAGAAAAAAGATAGAGCCAAATCCGGATGCTCCGGAGTATATTATTACAATATGGGGAATCGGATATAAATTTAGGGATGATGTATGAAAGCAGATTATGTATTGACGCTCGGCTTAATTTGTGGTATATTCTGTTGGTAAGTCACTACTAACCAAAGAGCAATGTACGATGAAACTCATTACAGTGTTGTACGGTTTAGGGAATTAAGAAGCTGTACAACACTTTTTTTTGATTGGAAGTTAGCGAAGAATAACTAAGGGAAACGAGTGAAAGGGGAATATATATAAAATGATAAAAATGCGTTTAATACAATTATTGGAAAATTCAAAAAAATATATTGTGCAGACAATTTTATGGCAGTGGATAGCATTACTGTTTCATATGCTGGCAATTGCATCAATAGCGATATTACTGCAGCAGCTGTGGGATGGAAGCGTGGATGAAAGATCCATTGGAATAACAGCTGTTATAGCACTTTTATCAATGGGGGTACGTTTCTTGTGTAACAAACGGGCTGTCCGTGCATCTTTTTTTGCCAGTACAGAGTTAAAAACAGTTTTACGGGAGAAGATTTATGAAAAACTTCTTTCTTTGGGGATATCATACAGGGAGAAAACGGTTACATCAGAAGTCGTGCAATTGGCTGTGGAGGGGGTAGAGCAATTAGAGATCTATTTCGGAAAATATATTCCACAGCTTTTTTACAGTATTTTGGCTCCGCTTACCTTATTTTTGATTTTGTCCTTTGTAAATTTAAGGGCAAGTGTGGTTCTTCTGCTTTGCGTTCCTTTGATTCCAATTTCCATTGTAGCAGTTCAGAAAGTTGCCAAAAAACTATTGAATAAGTATTGGGGTGTTTATACGGAATTGGGTGATAGCTTTTTGGAAAATCTTCAAGGTTTAACTACGTTGAAAATTTATCAGGCAGATCAAAAGAAAGCGGAAGAGATGGATAAAGAGGCAGAAACATTTCGGCGTATTACGATGAAAGTACTGACGATGCAGTTGAATTCCATCAGCGTAATGGATATAGTGGCATATGGTGGTGCGGCAGTTGGAATGCTGATAACTCTCCAAGAATATCGGAATGGGCGTGTGGGATTTGCCGGAGCAATTGCTATAATATTACTGGCAGCGGAGTTCTTTATTCCTTTGCGTTTATTGGGATCGTTTTTTCATATTGCTATGAATGGAATGTCTGCCAGTGATAAAATATTTCATCTATTGGATTTGGAGCAATCTCCATTGGGAGAAAAAGAATTGAAAAAAGAACAGAATGATATTGTATTTTCAGATGTGTCATTTCAATATGATGAAGACAGAGAAATCTTGAAACAGATATCTTTTTGCATACCGAAAGGTAGTTTTGCCGCTTTAGTCGGAAAATCAGGATGTGGAAAGAGTACCATTGCAGGCATTTTGATTGGGAGAAAGAAAGGAGCTTCTGGAAAAATCACCATAGGAGGAGTAAATATAAATGAAGTTTCAGAAGAAAGTCTGATGAAGGAAATTACTTTAGTCAGCCATAACAGTTATCTGTTTAAAGGAACGATAGAAGATAATTTGCGTATGGGAAATCCTAATGCCAAAGAGAAAGAGATGATTCAGGCGTTGACAGAAGTAAATTTGTGGGCATATCTGAAATCACAGAATGGATTGTTAACAGAATTGACAGAAGCAGCCGGAAATCTTTCGGGAGGTCAAAGACAGCGTCTGGCATTGGCAAGGGCATTATTACATGACTCGTCTATTTATGTATTCGATGAAGCTACATCAAATATTGATGCGGAAAGTGAAGAAATGATTATGCGTGTGATCAAAGGATTGAAAAGAAAGAAAACCGTTTTGGTTATTTCCCATCGACTGGCAAATGTGGTAGAAGCAGATCAGATTTATGTTATGAAACAGGGGACGATATGGGAAACAGGAAATCATCTTGAACTTTTAAAGAAAAAAGGTCTTTATGCAGATTTATATATAAATCAGAAAAACCTGGAACAATATGGAAGTGATGATAGAAAGGGAGGACTTTGGTGGAACGCAGAAGTGGAATAAAAATTATGGGACAATTAATCGGACTGGTAAAACCGCTTTTACATATTATGGTAGCAGCGATTGCATTGGGAATTATGGGATACCTCTGTGCAATATTTTTAACCATTTTAGCGGGAACGGGTCTGACACATATTCTTTTGTCAAATCAAAATCAAGGTATGATGATCACTGGTTTTGGAAGCGATATTTCTATAAAAACACTGGGATTTATAATACTGATTTTAGCTGTTTTGCGAGGTGTGCTGCATTATGGAGAACAGGCGTGTAATCATTTTATTGCGTTTAAATTGTTGGCAATCATTCGCCACAGAGTATTTGACGTCCTGAGAAAATTGGCGCCTGCCAAATTGGAGGGAAAAGACAAAGGAAATTTGATTTCCATTTTGACAAGTGATATCGAATTATTGGAAGTGTTTTATGCACATACAATATCTCCAATTGTCATTGCTTTTTTTACATCTGCAATAATGGTATTTTTTATTGGGCAGTTTCATTTTGCGGCAGGAATATTTGCAGCACTGGGATACATCGGGGTTGGAATTATAGTGCCTTTATGGAACGGAACAAGGGGAAAAAAGTTGGGAATGGAGTTTCGAAACAATTTTGGAGATATGAACAGCTTTGTTTTGGAATCACTGAGAGGTCTGGATGAAACAATTCAATATGGTCAGGGAAAAAAACGGATGGAAGAAATGAAAAAACGTTCCGAAAGATTGGGCGGTTTACAAAAGAAGTTAAATCGTCTGGAAGGCGTACAAAGAGCTGTTACAGATTTGGTTATTTCAGTATTTTCTTTTGGAATGTTATTTTTTATGATTTGGCTGTATCAAAGGAAATTTGTGGATTTTGAAGCGGTCGTAGTTGGGACAATAGCAATGATGGGATCGTTTGGACCTGTGGTGGCATTGTCCAGTTTATCCAATAATTTGAATCAGACTCTTGCAAGCGGAGAGCGTGTCTTATCTCTTTTGGAAGAAAAACCGCAGGTAGAAACGGTAAGTGGGGAAAGAAAAATTACATTTTCGGATGCAGGATGTGAAAAGGTATGCTTTTCCTATGATGACAAACCTATTCTACAAGATGTAACGTTTCTTTTTCCAAAAGGAAAAATTATGGGGATACATGGGAGAAGTGGTTGCGGTAAATCCACACTTTTAAAACTGATGATGCGTTTTTGGGATCCGCAAAAGGGAAACGTATTCCTATCAGGAGAAGATATAAAGAAAATAAATACGTCTGATCTGCGGGAAATGGAGGCATACGTGACGCAAGAAACCTATTTGTTCCATGATTCTATTGCTTCAAATATAGAGATCGGAAAACCAGGTGCATCCAGGGAAGAAATTATAGAGGCTGCAAAAAAAGCATCCATTCATGATTTTATTCAAACTTTGCCTAAAGGATATGATACATCAGTAGGAGAGTTGGGGGATACGCTTTCCGGAGGAGAACGACAGAGAATCGGAATTGCCAGAGCATTTTTACATGATGCGCCGTTTCTTTTGTTGGATGAACCAACGAGTAATCTTGATTCGTTAAATGAAGGAATTATTTTAAAGTCCTTAAAAGAAACATGCCGGGAAAAAACTGTAATATTGGTTTCTCACAGAGAATCGACAATGAAGATTGCGGATGTTGTTTATTCTATGGAAAATGGAAAAAACGATTAAATGGTAAAGAAAAAAAGGTATGCGCAGAAATCCGGATAGGAAATCTGCCGCATACCTTTTTGAATGAAACAAGGGTTAAAAGAAGAAACTATTTGATTGTGATTAATTCATATTCTTTTCTGCCCAAACCAATCTTTACAGCATGGTCAATACCTACCATCCAGTTTGTTTCTGGATGTGTATTAATAAAATGATCATGATGATGATGAGGTTGTTCACTGAGAATACTGCCTTCAATAACCGGCATTTTGTTGCAGGCATCTGCACAGGCAATATCCAGAGCTACCGGATCAAATGAAGCAAACATACCTACATTTGGTACGATCGGAACATCGTTTTCTGAATGACAGTCACAGTTGGGAGAAACATCCAATACAAGGCTGATATGAAAATGTGGCCGATCTTTTACGACGGCATATGCATATTCAGCAATCTTTTTATTCAAGATATCATTGGAATTGTCAATACCCGGATGGACAGCATCCATTGGACAGACTCCAATACAGCGTCCACAGCCGACACATCGATCATGATTGATGGTAGCTTTTTTGTTTTCAATGGTAATGGCATCATGGGCGCAGATTTTTTGACAGCGTCCGCATCCAACACACATATCGTGGGAAACCAGAGGCTTTCCGGCACTGTGCATTTCCATTTTCCCTGCTCTGGAACCACATCCCATACCGATATTTTTTAGAGCTCCTCCAAATCCGGTGCTTTCGTGTCCTTTAAAATGGGATAGTGATATGAAAATATCAGCATCCATAATCGCATGACCGATTTTTGCTTCTTTTACATATTCTCCGTTTATCGGAACATATGTTTCATCTGTACCTTTTAACCCATCGGCAATGATGATATGGCATCCTGTGGTGAAGGGATTATAGCCATTGGTATAAGCGCTATCAAGATGATCCAATGCATTTTTTCTTCCGCCCACATATAAGGTATTACAGTCGGTGAGAAATGCCTTTCCGCCTCTTTCTTTAATGAAATCAACGACAACCTTGGAATAATTGGGACGCAGATACGCCAAATTTCCAGGCTCTCCAAAATGGATTTTGATGGCAGTATAGGTACGATCAAACGATAAATTGCCAAGACCAGCAGCTGTAATCAATTGTTTTAGTTTGTCCAGCTGGTTTCTTCCATTTGTTGTTCTGAAATTTGTAAAATAAACCTTGGATTTTTCCATTTGATTTTTCCTCCTTGTTAAATATCAGTATGAATCAGAATTATTTTAATATAAAATATGAAAAAAAGGAATGGATTTTCAAAGCATATGGCTGAAAAACTAGATGGATGGTTGGCAAATGAAAAAAGTTGTGCTATTCTTATGAAGGTTAAAAATGGTATGACAAATGGAATACAATTGGTATGGAGAAACAGGAAGGAGATATTGTATGATGAAGATGAGCGGAAATGTTATGGTGGGACAGTCCGGCGGACCGACAGCGGTGATAAATTCCAGTTTGGTTGGAGTCTATAAAACAGCAAAAGATTTGGGAGCGTCGATTGTTTATGGTATGTTAAATGGTGTACAGGGGCTTTTAAATGAGCGCTATGTGGATCTTTCAGAACATATTCAGTCAGATTTGGATATTGAATTACTGAAAAGAACACCTTCGTCGTTCTTGGGATCCTGCCGTTTTAAACTTCCGGAACCGGAGATCGGGAACCAAATATTCCAACAGATTTTTAAAACATTGGAGAAATTGGATGTCCGTTATTTCTTTTATATTGGAGGCAATGACTCCATGGATACCATTAAAAAATTATCGGATTATGCTGAAATGATACAGTCTTCCATATGTTTTATGGGAGTTCCAAAAACAATCGATAATGATTTGGATATTACGGATCATACGCCTGGATTTGGAAGCGCAGCAAAATATATTGCTTCTATTACAAAAGAAATTATTCGTGATGGTTTGGTGTATGATCTTGATAGTGTAACCATTATTGAAATTATGGGTAGAAATGCCGGTTGGCTGGCTGGAGCTGCTGCTTTGGCAAAGGGAGAAGACTGTGAAGGTCCGGATATGATTTTCCTGCCGGAAGTGGAATTTGATATGGATCAGTTTATAGAAAAAGTAAGAAAACTGCAGGAAACAAAACGGTCGGTTGTGATTGCAGTGTCAGAAGGAATCCGCCTGGCTGATGGGAGATATGTGGCAGAGCTTGGTACAGAATTGGGCGCGGAGGATGCTTTTGGACATAAAATTTTAACCGGAGCAGCAACTTATTTATCCAGGGAAATCAGCAGAAGAATCGGATGTAAAAGTCGTGCGATTGAATTTAATACGCTTCAAAGATGTGCTTCTCATATTGTATCCCGTGTGGATATTACAGAAGCATTTCAAGTGGGGGGGGCTGCTGTAAAAGCTGCTATGGAAGGCGAGACAGGAAAAATGGTAATATTAAAGCGTGTATCCGAAGATCCATATATTTGCGTGACGGATACCTTTGATGTTCACAAAATAGCTAATGTTGAAAAGAAAGTACCAAGAAATTGGATTAATGAAGCCGGTGATTTTGTGACTGAAGAGTTTGAACACTATGTGCGTCCTCTTATTCAGGCAGAATTAACTCCAATGATGGTAGATGGATTGCCACGTCATTTGACTTTGAAAGATAAGGCACATGGAAAGTAATGGAGGATCGTGTGAAGATAGTAATTATAGATGGTCAGGGAGGCAAGATGGGATGCGCTCTAGTCAGCGAGATAAAAAAAGTATTTCCAGACCAGGAACTATATGGTATCGGAACAAATAGTATTGCAACTGCTGCGATGCTGCGGGCAGGAGCAAAGTATGGGGCAACCGGTGAAAACCCGGTTGTGGTCGCGTGCCGGGACGCGGATGTGATTATTGGTCCGCTGGGAATCGTCATTGCCGATGCGCTTTTAGGTGAAGTGACACCTGTTATGGCAGCGGCTGTGGGAAGCAGTCCGGCGTATAAATTGTTTATTCCGGTTAACAGATGCAACCATTGGGTGGCAGGAACAGAAGATTTGTCATTGGGAGAATATATTCGTCAAGTGGTAGAACATCTGGCCGAATGGCGAATAAAAAATAATATACGTTAGAAGATGGATAAAATTTATGAAGTATTTGTATCAGTTTTTGGTTATTTTAGGATTTTCTTTTGCTGGTGAAATGATACATGCAGTGGTGCCGTTGCCTGTACCTGCCAGTGTATATGGATTGGTATTATTGTTTGTATGTCTTATGCTTGGAGTTGTAAAATTAAATCAGATAGAAGAAGCTGCTGATTTTTTTCTGCAAATTATGCCTGTGCTATTTATCGGTGCTTCTGTCAGCCTGATGAATATTATTCAGGATATTTTAGGAAGTTTAACTGCAATCATAATAATTACTGTGATAAGTACATTTGTGGTTATGGGAGTAACGGGAAAGACTGCCCAGTACATTATTGAAAGAAAAGAGAAAGGGGATTTGATGAGACATGGACATCAATGAGATGCTGAATGGTTCACTGTTTTTTGGCTTCTTTCTAAGTTTGTTTTGCTATTGGGTGGCTGCCAAAATTGCAAAGAGGTTTCCTTATACGATTTTAAATCCATTGTTATTATCTGCGGTTTTCATTATAATAATACTATCTGTGCTGCATATCGATTATGATACTTATAATGAAGGTGCACAATATTTATCTTATTTGCTGACTCCTGCCACGATCTGTCTGGCGGTTCCTATGTATCGGCAAATTCAAGTCTTAAAGAAGCACTTCATTGCCATTTTTTTCAGTATGCTTGCGGGATGTTTGGCTTGTGCTCTTGTGATTTTGGGATTATCTTTTGTATTTCATCTGGATACTCAGATTTATCACGCACTTCAGCCCAAATCAATTACAACAGCTATAGCTATAGGGGTAGCAGAGGAGGCTGGTGCGAATAGCACCATTACAGTTGCAGCAGTGATTTTAACTGGACTGATCGGGGCAATTGGGGCAAAAACCTTTTGCAGGATTTTAAAAATTACCCATCCGGTGGCGGTTGGTTTAGCTTGTGGGAATGCTGCCCATGCGATCGGAACAAGTAAGGCATTGGAGTTTGGAGAAGTGGAAGGAGCCATGAGCAGTTTGGCCATTGTTACGGCAGGAATTATGACAGTTATTTTGGTACCGATTTTTGCATAATCAGAAGTTTGCCGGAAAAGAATTTCTTAAACATAATACACCATAACCCAAACGGGGATTTGGATAGTCAGAGGAGCCTGGAAGATGCCGGGCTCCTTTTAACATATATGCTTTGACTTTCTCACCATATAAGTAGGGATCGTTTCCCTGAATGATTCCCCACTGCATCATGAGGGCAGCACTACCAGTGACAACGGGGGTAGCGAAAGATGTACCTGTAACCGTGATATATTGATTGGGAGGAGCCGGAGCGTTTAAATTGACACCTGGTGCTGCCAGGTCTGGTTTGATTTGCATAGGATATCGTGTATATCCTCTTCCGGAAAAATCGGCGTAAGAATTTAATGCAGAATTGTAAGCACCTACAGTTATGACGTTGGAGGAGGTGGAAGGTATTGTGAGTGTAGTATCCGGGGAAGAAGACAGAAAACGGGTATTGCGGTTTAAGATTTCTCCTCCTGGTAGCCACATATGGTAAGTTCCGTCGATTATTCTTTGCGGAAGCAGACGGATTTTCCAGATCCCACTTCCCACATAAGACACGATTGGGATAAAATCGATGTAAATTTCCTGAGAGGTGCTAAAAGGTGAGGGTTCTCCATAGAAAATCAAAAGTTCTGTCCGGTCAACCATTAATCGTTGAGGACCAAGCAGAGGAAGGATAGGACCAATTGAAACACCACTTGGGCTCTCCAGTACAATAGAGAATTCATCTACATAGTTTTTCCAGAGTTGAATATTGAAAGAGGGTTCATAACTTCCAACAGATAATTCGATGGTTTTGACAGATGAAGAAAGCTTTCCAAAAGCATGCGTACCGGATGCCCCTTCATTTCCGCTTCCTGTACATATGGTGACCCGACCATGACCTGATGCAGCATTAATGTAAGTTTCTAAAAGAGAACTTCCATCATGGGATCCATAATTATTTCCGAAACTTAAATTGAGAGCCAGAGGAAGATTGTTTTCAGCCGCTGTTCGTATACAATAATCAATCCCCATCATTAGCTGTGTGGTTCGAGGAAAGGAAGTGGGAGAAGGTGATCCCAGACGAACGGCAATCATGGAGGATTTGGGAGCAATCCCCTGGTATCGGCCTTGACTGGCTGCGCCATTTCCGGCGGCAATTCCGGCGACAGCAGTGCCATGGCCGCTTCTGTCTTCCGGGAGTGGCAAATTATCGCGAAGTGCAGTATTGATTTGCTCAGAGGACCATTCTGTTCCCATGGGATAGCCGACAGGGGGCGTCCCGTCAGAAGTCTGATCCCAGAAGCGAATGAATCGTGTTGTACCATCGCTGTTTTGAAAATCCGGGTGAGTGAGTGTGATTCCGGAGTCTACTATACCAATGAGGATTCCTTCTCCATTCAGATTCCATGGAGATTGATAAAGTGATGTGATACAAGAGGATTGTCTTGCTTCAATAGCAGAAAAGAAAAGACGTTTGGGCTTTTCGATAAAGGATACATTTGGCAGGGCGGATAAAACCGGAAGATAGGCGCTGGGAAGAGAAACAATAGAAAAATTTCCTAAAAGATTGGTTACAGTGATTTGAGAGAATTCTTTTGAAAGGAAAGATAAGTCGCCGGTGTGTCGTACAATAACTTCCCAGTGATCGTTTGAAGGGTCATATCCTACACCCAGAGAAACTGATTTCAAACGTTCTTCAGGAGTAGCTTCCAGAGATAAATTTAATAAATTTTCCAATTTCTGATCAGGCATATAATACCTCGCTATCGTTTTGTATTTAAACGTATTCTTAGATGGGAAAAGAATAGAACCTGAAATTATAAAAAGTATGTCGGATTGAACAATTCAGGAACAATAAAGTGTTTATATGTCGATTTCGTAAAGTAATATTCTGGCAGATAGGAAAGAATTGGTACAATTGGTGGATTATTTGTTTGGAATGTGATATACTGAATCCATATATGGATTAAAATGTGGGGTTCCCGGATATTTTTTTACAGAAGAGGGAACATAAATAATTGTCTTTCTAAAGAAAGGCGGGGATAATATGACAATCCGAGAAAGAGTAGAGCAAATGGAGGCACAACGATTTAGTCCGTACGCATCCTTAAGCCAAAATTCAAAAGGACGAGAGCGACCGGAAGTGGAATGTGATATCCGACCGTGCTATCAAAGGGATAGAGATCGGATTTTACATAGCAAATCGTTTCGCCGTATGAAACAGAAAACGCAGGTGTTTGTGTGTCCATACGGGGATCATTACCGAACGCGGCTGACACATACTTTAGAAGTGGCACAGACAGCCAGGACGATTGCCAGAGCATTATGCTTGAATGAAGATCTTACGGAAGCAATTGCACTGGGACATGATCTGGGACATACTCCTTTCGGACATTCAGGAGAAAGGGCTTTGGATAAGGCTTTGAATGGAACCGGATTGGAATTTGATCATGCCAGTCAAAGTATTAGGGTAGTGGAAAAATTGGAGAAAGATGGAGAAGGATTAAATTTGACCTGGGAAGTGCGTGATGGTATATTAAATCATGGAACAGCATGTACTCCGGCTACCTTGGAAGGAAAGATTGTGCGGATTTGTGATAAAATTGCTTACGTAAATCATGACATTGATGATGCAGTGAGAGCTGGGATTTTAAAATTAGAAGAACTTCCAAAGGGTTATACAGAAGTTCTGGGAGAAACATCAAGACAGAGACTGAATGGGTTAATCCATGATATTGTTATTCAGAGTGAAGGAAAAGATGATATTATACAGTCAGAATCCATGCATTCAGCATTGATGGGAATGCGCCAGTATTTATATGAGCATGTATATACCAGCAGATTTGTAAAAGCGGAAGATACGAAGGTAGAGCGTATGTTGGGAGATTTATATGAATATTACGGAAAACACTGGGAAGAAATGTCAGAAGAATATATAGAAATGCTCAGGCAGGGGGAGAAAAAGGAGCGGGTGGTTTGTGATTATATAGCTGGTATGACCGATTCGTTTGCGGTAAGAAAGTTTGAAGAGATTTATGTTCCAAAATTTTGGGGATGAGAAAATATATGAGATTGTAATGATTGAAAAAAGAGATACAGACAGGAGAGGTGCGTATGTATTATCCGGATGAATTTATAGAAGAGGTGCGGATGCGAAATGATATTGTAGATATAATAGGAAATAGTGTACACTTGCAGAAAAAAGGAAGCAGCTATTTTGGGTTATGTCCATTTCATAATGAGAAGTCTCCATCTTTCTCTGTCTCAAGAGAGAAACAGATGTATTATTGTTTTGGATGCGGAGCCGGTGGAAACGTAATAACATTTGTTATGGAATATGAAAATTATGGTTTTGTTGAAGCAGTTCGATATTTAGCAGAACGGGCGGGGATGGAAATTCCAAAAGAAGAATATTCTCCGGAAGCAAAGCGGCAGGCTGATTTAAAGGGCATTTTATTGGAAATTCAGAAAAAGGCTGCTCGTTATTTTTATTATCAGTTAAAAAGTAATAATGGAAAAATAGGCTATGAGTATTTGAAAAACAGAGGGCTGTCTGATGATACCATACGTGCATTTGGTCTGGGATATGCTGCACCATATCCGGATGATCTCTATCAATACTTAAAAAAAGAAGGATATTCCGATGAAATATTAAAAGAATCGGGTTTGGTAAAAATAGAAGAACGAGGAGCGTATGATAAATTTTGGAATCGTGTAATGTTTCCAATCATGGATGTAAATAACCGCGTCATTGGATTCGGTGGTCGGGTGATGGGAGAAGGAAATCCGAAGTACCTCAATTCACCGGAAACGAAAATATTTGATAAAAGTCGTAATTTATATGGGTTGAATGTGGCAAGACGTTCCAGAAAATCATATTTTCTGGTATGTGAAGGATATATGGATGTAATCAGTATGCATCAGGCTGGATTTACCAATGCTGTGGCATCTCTGGGAACTGCATTTACATCGCAACATGGTATACTGATTAAACGTTATGTACATGAAGTGATTCTTACATATGATAGCGATGCTGCCGGGGTAAAAGCAGCTCTTCGGGCTATTCCGATGCTGAAAGAGGCCGGGCTATCTGTAAAAGTGTTGAATCTGAAACCATATAAAGACCCGGATGAATTTATAAAGAATTTGGGAGCCGATGCCTTTCAGGAGAGAATTGAGCAGGCTGTGAATGGATTTTTGTTTGAAATACAAAATTTGCGGTTGCAATATGATTTGGGAGATCCGGAGCAGAAGACGGAATTTTTCAACCAGGTAGCAGAAAAATTACTGGTCTTTGAAGATGAGATGGAACAGAACAATTATATTGAAGCAGTATCTAGAGAGTATGGAATCAATTATGATATTTTGCGTAAAAAAGTGGGAAGTTTGGGAAATCGGGCCGGTCTTGTCCGAGGTATGGTTTCCAAACCGAAATCGGGAATTCAGAAGCGGAGTGAAAAAGAAGATGGAATACATCAGGCACAGCGTTTACTGCTCACCTGGCTTTGTGAAGAACCGTCTGTTTATAATAAAATAAGTGACATTATTGAACCGAGAGATTTCACAGAAGATCTCTACAGGCAGGTAGCGGAAATGCTGTTTGCGCAGCTTGAAGTTGGTAAAAGAAATCCAGGAGAAATATTGAATCATTTTATAAATGATGAAGAACAATATAGAGAAGTTGCTGCTATTTTTAACACAAAACTGAAAGAAGGAATGACAAAAGAAGAGAAAAATCGTGCCTTTCGGGAAACGGTTCTGCGTGTGAAAAAAAATGGATTGGATTATGCCAGCAAAAATGTAGAAGATATTGCCCAGTTACAGGCGATAATAAGTGCACAAAAGGCATTAAAGACGCTGAATATTTCATTGGATTAAGGAGAAACTAAGTAAGAGTCTGGAAAGAGGAAACAATAGGTAAGTATCAGTATAGTTTGGCGAGACAATGCTTGGGTCGGCATGTGTTGTTGGATTTGGGAAGGAAGGATGCTGATGAAGGAACGTTTAATAAAAATTCATGAAAAATTGCCTCAGCTGCTGTCATTGGCGAAGATGAAAAAGAATATTCTGGAAGAAAAAGAAGTTAAGGATTTTTTTTCGGATCTGGAACTGAATGCTGACGAATATAGCCGAGTCTTGGAATATTTGGCAAAACATAATGTGGATGTTTTGGAAATTAAAATGACAGAGCAATTGGAAGATTTGCTTCCAGAATTGGACAGTGAAGAGGAAGAAGATGTGGATTTGGAACAGATGGAACTGTCTGTTCCGGATGGGGTGAGTCCAGAAGATCCTGTTCGAATGTATTTGAAAGAAATCGGAAAGGTTCCTCTTTTGTCATCTGATGAAGAAATAGAATTGGCCAAAAGGGTAGCTGAAGGCGATGAAGAGGCAAAAAAGAAATTAGCCGAGGCCAATTTGCGTCTTGTCGTAAGCGTAGCGAAACGCTATGTGGGAAGGGGGATGCAGTTTCTGGATTTGATACAGGAAGGAAATTTGGGTTTAATTAAAGCAGTTGAGAAATTTGATTATACCAAAGGATATAAATTCAGTACGTACGCGACTTGGTGGATTCGTCAGGCTATTACGAGGGCAATTGCTGATCAGGCACGGACCATTCGTATACCGGTTCATATGGTGGAGACTATCAATCGTCTGGTACGGACATCAAGACAGTTAGTGCAGGAATTGGGAAGAGAACCGACGCCGGAAGAATTGTCAGAACGACTGAATATTCCGGTGGAAAAAGTAAATGAGGTTATGAAGATTTCTCAAGAACCGGTATCATTGGAAACACCGGTAGGTGAAGAGGACGATAGTCATTTGGGAGATTTTATCCAAGATGATCATATGCCTGTGCCTGCGGAAGAGGCAGCACATATGCTGTTGAGTGAACAATTGGAAGAAGTGTTGTCTACACTTTCGGAACGGGAAGAAAAAGTTTTGCGTTTGCGTTTTGGATTGGATGATGGACGAGCCAGAACATTGGAAGAAGTGGGCAAAGAATTTAATGTTACCAGAGAACGTATTCGCCAAATTGAGGCGAAGGCGTTACGAAAATTGAAACATCCAACAAGAAGTAAAAAGCTAAAAGATTATTTGGATGAATAAAGCAAAATCCGATAGAAAACGGAGACAGAGAGATGCAATTATCGAGACGCCTGCAACGTATTGCAGATTATGTTACAGTGGGAAAACGTACAGCAGATATAGGATGTGATCATGGGTGGGTTTCTATCTATCTTGTGAAAAACAAAATTTCACCGTCAGTGATTGCTATGGATGTAAGAGAAGGTCCATTAAATCGTGCTGAGAAACATGTACAAGAATACCATTTGGAAGATAAAATTGAAACAAGAATCAGTGATGGAATGGCTGCTTTGAAACCAGGAGAAGTGGAGTCAGTGGTTATTGCCGGCTTGGGTGGCCCGCTGATGATACGAATTTTGGAAGAGGGGGATTTGGTGGCAGCTGAATTGGAAGAAATGATATTGTCACCGCAATCAGAATTGGAAAAGGTTCGACGTTTTTTGGCTTCCAAAGGCTGGAAGACGGTTCGGGAAGAGATGGTTTTTGATGAGGGTAAGTATTATACCATAATGAAAGTGGTGCATGGAAAAATAGAAGAAGCTACTTTGGCAGATTTTCGCTACGGAAAGTATATGATTGAGAATGGAGACCCGGTCTTGCAAGCATTCTTGAAAAAGGAGCTGGATGTCAAGAAGGAAATTCTTAAAAAGATATGTAATAGTGATACTTCTTCTTGTAGAGACCGGGCGGAACAGTTAAATGAAGAATTAGAAGTTATCAAAGAAGCAATGAATAGATTAGAAGAGAGACAGAGAGGTAAATACATATGAAATGCAAAAATGTGGTGGAATTACTGAATCGTTTAGCCCCGGAAACGTTGGCCTGTGAATGGGATAATGTAGGTCTGACTGTTGGAAGATTTGATAAAAATGTATCCAAAATTTTAGTAGCATTGGAAGTGACCAATGACGTTGTGAATAAAGCAATTGAAGAGCAGGCAGATATGATCATTACACATCATCCTTTGATTTTTCAATCTCAGAAAAAGATAAATAGTGAGACATCTTTAGGGAGAATGTTACTGTGTTTGATGCGTTATGATATTGCATGCTATGCTATGCATACGAATTTTGACGCGGTAGCAGGAGGAATGGCAGATTTAGCAGCAAATCGTTTGGACTTAAAGAATATTGAAGTATTAGCGGATGAACAGGAGTATCAGGATGCAGACGGAACAGTAAAAATGGCGGGAATCGGCAGAACGGGAATTATAGGAGAGGAAATTCTTTTGCAGGAATTATGTACTAAAATTAAAAAGAAATTTGGGGTACAGGTCTTGAATGTTTATGCCAGTGAACAGAAAATGGATTCCTATGTTTCTAAGGTGGCAATTGTGCCGGGGGCAGGAAAGGAGTATATGAATGATGCAATAAAAAAACAGGCAGAAGTGTTGATTACAGGGGATGTAACACATCATGCCGGTCTGGACGCCATAGAAAATGGATTGATTCTGATTGATGCCGGACATTATCGGCTGGAACACATTTTTATTGAATTTATGGAGCAGTATCTGAATAAAAATATGAGTGCAGATGTGGATGTGGTGACAATGGCAGTGAAAAATCCATTTAACACACTGTAAAAAATATTGGGTTTAAAATAGAGCAGTAACCGAATGTAGCCGAATAATCTGGTTATATATATTTTGTAGAAAATGAGAGGCAGCAATATGGTGAGAGTAACGATCAATGGAACAACAGAGGAATATCCGGATGGGACTAAATATCTGGATATAGCAGAACAACATCAGAAAGAATATGATCAGGATATTGTACTTGTAAGAATAAATGGAAAATTGAAAGAATTATTCAAAAATGCTGCGGATGGTGTGGTGGAATTTGTAACTACAAAAGAAAAGGTTGGTATGGATACCTATAGAAGAAGTGCCATACATATGATGCTAAAGGCGCTATATGATGTGGCCGGTCCTGATATGATCCAGCAGGTAAGGATTCATTTTTCCATTAGCAATGCGATTTATTGTGAAATGCATGGAATAAAAGTGGAGCAACAGCTTTTGGAAAAAGTATTAAAGCGGATGCACGAAATTGTAGAGGAAAAATTGCCAATTGAAAAGAAAAGTATGAATACAGAGAAGGCAATCGCGCGATTTCGACAGCATAGAATGTATGACAAAGAACGTTTGTTTACGTATCGTAGGGTGTCAAGGGTAAATTTGTATCGTATTGGCGAGTTTGAGGATTATTATTATGGGTATATGGTACCCAATACCGGTTATTTGCGTTATTTTGATTTGGAATTATATGAAAAAGGATTTGTATTAAAACTGCCGATTCATCAAAATCCAAAAGAAGTTGCAATATTTGTCCCCCAGAAAAAATTGTATCAGACCCTGAGAGAGTCAACGGAATGGGGAGAACGAATGGAAATCAGTACAGTGGGACAGTTGAATGACAGGATTGCGAACGGAAAAAGCAATGAATTGATTTTGATCCAGGAAGCTCTGATGGAGAAAAAAATTGCTGAAATTGCAGAAAATATTGTAAAATATCCGGAAAAAAAGTTTGTGATGATTGCCGGACCTTCCTCGTCAGGGAAAACAACATTTTCGCACCGTCTTTCCATTCAGTTGAAGGCTCTGGGACTGAAACCTCATCCGATCGGGGTTGATGATTATTTTGTTAATCGGGAAGATAGTCCAAGGGATGAAAATGGCAATTATAATTATGAAGATTTGGAATGTATAGATGTTGCACAGTTTAACAAAGATATGAACCGACTGCTCAAAGGTGAAGAAGTTGAAATGCCGGAGTACAATTTTATAAGTGGAAAACGAGAATATAATGGAAAGAAACTTCATTTAGGAAAAGAAGATATATTAGTTATTGAAGGAATTCATTGCCTAAATGATGCATTAACACCGGATTTGTCAAAAGATAATAAGTATAAGATTTATATCAGTGCATTGACACAGCTGAATATTGATGAACATAATCGTATTCCAACAACAGATGGTCGGTTGATTCGAAGAATAGTAAGAGACGCAAGAACAAGAGGAAGCAGTGCAAAAGCAACTTTGAAAATGTGGAATACTGTTAGAAAAGGGGAAGAAAAAAATATATTCCCGTATCAGGAAAGTGCAGATGTTATGTTTAATTCAGCATTGATATATGAACTGGCAGTGTTGAAAATATATGCGGAACCACTTTTATTTCAGATAAAAAAAGGGGAACCGGAATATCAGGAAGCGAAGAAACTATTAAAGTTTTTTGATTATTTTTTGGGAATACCTGGAGAATCTATTCCTCAGAATTCATTAATTCGCGAATTTATCGGTGGAAGCTGCTTTAAGGTATGAAAAAAGTTTGGTATTTACTTTTGGAAGAAAGTGTGCTATTTTAGTAAGGCTGAGTAAAACAGATGATCGCGGCTGCAGAACCGAAAGGCTGCAGGTGAGGAAAGTCCGGGCTTCACAGGGCAGGGTGCCGGATAACGTCCGGTGGAGGCGACTCCAAGGCTAGTGCAACAGAAATATACCGCCAGTGTTATTTACACTGGTAAGGGTGGAAGGGCAGTGTAAGAGACTACCGCCCGGCTGGTAACATCCGGGGCATATGTAAACCCCATCCGAAGCAAGACCGAACAGAAAGCATAAGGCGGCCCGTCTGCTTTCGGGTAGGTCGCTAGAGCCTGTCGGTAACGGCAGGAGTAGATAGATGATCATCCAACGACATAACCCGGCTTATCGTTTTGCTCAGAATTATATTTGACTGAAGCCTTTTCAATAAAAAATAAAAAAAGTAAAAAAAAGTGTTGACAAATTTTTCCGGGTGCGCTATTATATACAAGTCGCTTGAAACAAAAGAGACACAACAAAAACAACTTAAAAACAATTCGGGAAAACAAAACTGAATTGAATAGACAATTTAAAGAAGTAAGCAGCTTCTTTTTGGATTGGCAGTTGTGAAATGGTAGCGTGCCTGGAGAATGAAGCAATTCTTCAAACAAACACGAAAAACCGAAAAAAATAAAAAAATGAAAAAAGTGGTTGACAAACAAAACAGGATATGATATCCTATAAAAGTTCGCTAAGAACAAAGCAATCACAAAAAAACAGAACCTTGATAACTGAACAGTATAACCAACCCTGAAAATTCTGACGGTCGAAGCAGAAGTGGAGACCATGAGAAAATTCAGAACGGCAGAACGATTTATGGAGACATAAATGGATCTGCAACCTAAAAAACAGTAAAGCCTGTTGAAAAAACAGGAACGGATGAATTAGCTAACGTTAATTCTGAAGGACGAACACTTTAACATGAGAGTTTGATCCTGGCTCAGGATGAACGCTGGCGGCGTGCTTAACACATGCAAGTCGAACGGAGTTTTTAAGAGGA
>JAPFDH010000090.1 GCA_026169045.1 Lachnospiraceae bacterium
ATGAACAGTTGGAACAGCTTGCCCCATGGAGCGAGACTGCGAAAGCGAACTGTCAAAACTAAACATAGAGCAAAACGCTTGCATCTATCATTTTGGTGCAAGCGTGATTCATGGGCAGCGTAGCAATATTTTGCGCTTACAAAGGAAATGCCAACGATACGCATCAAGCAATCGTTGGCATTTTCTCCACGTTTTTTACCACAAGTTCAATTGTCATATATTTTTTCTATAGTCCCACCAATAATATCAGATCCTAAAATATAGTCATAATCTAATTTATTTCTCTTATCATTTTTACTACTATTAGTAGAATAACCCCCAAAGTACAAATAATACTAGGTTTACATATTTTTTGTATCTTTATTGGCAACAATCTTTCAATCATAAATTTAAATTCTTTAGTAAACGAAAGAATCGCTACGGGTAATACACCCGACAAAATAATAACTAAAATCATTCTTACAATAAATGATGCAAAGTTCAGTCCTACAATACCTTCTGTCGTATACCAAATTATTACAAAACAGAAAGTAGAAATAGCAAAGTAAAACAAAATTTTTTTCAGATAATATGAATAACTAATTTTATAAACATATTGACTTATAATATAAAATCGTGAGAACAGATAAATAAGCGAAGTTACAAATGTTCCTATCAAAACTCCATCTATACCTATCAATTGTACTAACAAGACCGAAATAATAATATTAAGTACAGCAGATATAGTAACAATCAATTTATCATAATGAAATAATTTGTAAATTACAAAAACCTGCGAAGGAAGTTGTAACAATATATTTAGCATTAAATTAATTCCTAGCCATATTGCTGTCGAAAAATCAAGTCTTAAGTTTTGTCCAAAAAATAAACCTATAAATGATTGTGCTAATAACGCAAAACACAAAAAGCAAAAGTTCCCTATTAAAAAATTAAAACAAAAATAATTGTCAATCATTTCTTTCTGCTTGTCTTTACTCTCTACAGAGTATATATAATTTCCAAGCGTTGCTTGTAAAGATGAAAGAATTTGACTGCTTACAGTTGTAAGTTGCACAGTGATCATAGTATAATTGGAAAGATAACCAGCCAGTAATGAACCTTTAAACATTGATATAATAATATTATCTGTACCATAAAAGATAGTGGAGCCAATTTTTGATATAAAAACATCTTTCACATATTTAGTGATTTGCGGTTTATACTCTTTTAATAATTCTTTCTTTACACCCTTGCCCATTGCAGAATAATGTTTCTCCGCATTAATAGAAAGAATAATATTAGAAACAATATTCTTTGCAACTTGTAAAATCAAATAAATAATATAATTTGGTACCACAAATAAAAATATAATCTGCAAAATAGATACGACAAAATACATGACAGCATCAACAAAATTTGTTAAATACGATTTTTGATCCGCTATCAACAATGTACGTTTATAGGCCAGAAAATATGTTGAAACAGTACCTGCAAGATTGATATAAAACAGAATTCTTAAGTATCCAATACTGCATGTTGCATCAGGTATTAATATTTCAAGAAAGAAAGACATAAAGATCCCAATACAAAAAACTAGTAGCCCTAATAAACTGTATATTTTTTTATATATATACATAAGAGCAGCTACTCTATCTTTATCTCCCTCCGTTAATGGTTTAAAAAGGAAACTAGTTATTGCAACACCAATACCTAAATCAGCTAAATTCAGTATCTGGAGCAAATTAGTAAAAACTGAATTATAGCCTAAATATGCCAACCCCAAAGTATCTATGAAAATTTTTCTTACAACAAACCCCAACAAAATCTGCAATACCTGGGTAATCAATGTTACAGCAAAATTTAAATAAGCCGCCTTTGTTCTACTATTTTCTTTCATGTATTCGTTTCAAAAACTCCCTTATTTTCCATTTATAATTATAAGATTTAATATTATAATATATTTTTTCCAAATTACCACATTCCGTGTTATCCATTTTCAATTTAAATCGCATTGCCTCTTCCATTGGTTTGCTTAACCATTGACTGCCATCCTTTAACACACGATTTCTCATATCAGCATAATCTGAGGTAGCAAGTTCTGGTATCAATCCAAAACCTAAAAAAGCATGTCCATTAAAACAATGTCCTTGACAACAATTACAGCCAACCGGTTCTTCTTTAATTGGAGCATTGAGATTCGTATATATATTTCCTAATTTTTTTCCAGCATAGCATTGTGAATAATCACCAGTAACTAAATTAACAACGAAACTCCACTTTCCCGCATAACAAAACTCTTTTCTTTTTATTTCAAAAATAGATTCTTTAAAATTAAATAACTCCGAATCAAAACATTTCCATTTATTTACAAATTCTTCTCTGGGTAAAGAAGTCATCAAAGGATATCCCTTTTTACATTCATCACGGGGAACTGTAACATGACATAGTGTTCCCAATTCCTTATTGCACACATTCATTATTTCCTCTATATATGGTATATAGCAATCATCTGGTGTAATTTCAACAGTTATAGAAATACCAGAATCTTTTGCTTTTCTAGCATTAGAGAAAAAAGTATCGAGCATCCCAATACGCTTCAATTCTAAATAATGAAAAGACATTTTAAAAAACAGACGTGATTTCAAATCGGAAGAAAAATTACAACATTCTTCAATACGCTTTGTTAATGTACCATTTGTGACAACCATGACATAATGACCAATTTCAAGTAATTGTTTAATAATGAATATCACATCTTCCTCTATCAAAGTTTCACCTGTAGCACATAAATTAAACATACATGTTCCACCCAGTCGTTCTACAGAAAATGCTTTTTTTATTTTATCCTTACAATATGTAAAATCTGGCCTATCAGAACTCCACCATTTATTCTGTGTAACATAGCAATAAGAGCATCTTAAATTACATGCCTTAATTGGCACCGCACATTCTATAAATTTGTGTATTTTTACATTACTCATAACTATTTCAACCTCTCCATTATTATTTTTTTTATTTTGTCATAAAAGCCTGAAAAAATACTAGGATCATATTTTTTACAGTCTTCTCCAATCATATTAGACACAATATTTTCAAACTCTAATGCATCATCAACAAAACGTACTGACTTTATTCCTTTAATCCATTCAAAACTATCTCTAACCTTATGATTATAATTACCAAACACAATACAAGGCGTCCCCGTAATAACGGCAAAAATCATCCCGTGAAGTCTGTCCGTTACAACTAATGAGACACTCTGAAAACTTTTAATGCACTTATCCACTTCCTGTGCTCTTTCAACTTTAGAAATACAATAATCTTTTTGAGTATCATATTCTTCAATTGAATCATAAAATTTTAGTAAAACAGTTTTCATTCTTTTCTTTTCAGAATTATCTATAGTTGATTCCTTATCATTTCTTATACAAAACAGAACTGTTTTTTTCCTATGCTTGCTTTCATCATAACTCGAACTTAAAACTATATCTGGCGTAAGAATAATCTCACACTCAAATTGTTGGGACGCAAAGTCAAAAGATTTCTTTTCTCTCGTTATTAAAACAATATTATTTTCCTTAGTAAAGAATGTTTTATCTATTTCTAATTGCTTCTTACCGTCATCAGAATTTTCATAATAAACCGTTACAGGCATAACCAGTTTGAAATTTTGTTTCCAAAACTCGATGATATCACGCCTTATTAACTGTGCAACAATATATGTATTTCCAAAGTTGCCTCCACCAGTCATTATTATTATATCATTCTTTTTTATATTTCGTATTAGCCAAGGTCTCTTTTTATAGTATTCCGAGGCAGTAACTTCTACAATTTCCTTTTCATTAAAATTTTTATGTAAAAAGCCTATTATCGATAATGCTATATGATGATCACCAATATTTCCAAAATCCTCTGTACCAATTAAAAAAATTCTCGAAGCATCATTTGAGTTGCTCTTTTTACCTTTGAAAAAATAAAGCAAACATAAATCCTTATAGTATCTTAGCTTATTTCTTTTTTCTCTTAAATACGATTTGATTTGTTCATTCATAAAACAATCTACCTACCTACAAACTACTACTTTTTATCATAGATTTAATTACATCATTTCGATTTTTCTCTTTTTTTCAAATAATAATTTTCAATCCTGGTAATATAAAAATATTTATTAAACAGAATTTTTAAAAAGCATTTATTTTTATGATTCAGCTTAAATTCTTCCTTATTTTTTTTATAATCCAAGTATATTTTATCCTCTTTCGCAAAAGCATCAGAGTTTAAATATTTTTTTATTATGCCATCAGAAATTTTTTGGATATTTTTTCTGTTTTTTGACAAAAATCTTCTTAATACATATTGCGCACTTTCAGTCGTCTTTGATATTCCAGAACTCCGAACCCTATACTGTAATCCTACCTCTGGTAAATTGCCCAATCTACACTTTTCTATAAAGAGTGCTCTTAAAATGAAATCATAATCCTCACAGCTCTTTACATCTCTATATCCATTTAATTTCTGATATAATTCTCTTTTTACCAGCCATGTTGGATGAGGCAAGCATGTCCCCCATTTTATGTATTTACATACTTGATTATGTTGAGTCGGAAAATGCATAATTTCTTGTATAATTACACCATCTTCGTTAATAATCTGAACATCGGCTCCTATCATATCTAAATCATTTTTTTTTAAATAATCGATTTGCCTTTCAATTCTATTTGCTAACGAAATATCATCTGCATCCATTCTAGCTATATAAAGACCAGTAGCAGCCTTAAGTGCTGTGTTTAAACTAGCAACAAGCCCCATATTCGTTTTATTCTTTATAATTCTAACTCTAGAATCATTAAGACATGCCAAATAACAATCCAATTCTTTATTAGCAGGATTGTCATTTACAATAATAAATTCTATATTCTTATAAGTCTGATTAAGAATTGAATAGATACTTTTTTCCAGTTCTTCACACGACTCGTTAAATGTACTCATAATAACACTAACTTTTTCCATCAAATTCCTCTTTCTCTAAAAATAACTTATAGATATAGATTAGTTCATTTTATTATGCTTATCTTATATATAACAATATATTGATATTTTTATTGTAATCATATATTATACAAATAAATTAGCATAAAATACTTTTCACCTTCTATCCCAATAATTGCTGCCAGCATCTCATCGCAGACTCAATAACTTTATCCATGTCATAATACTTATATTCTCCTAATCGCCCACCAAAAATCACTTTACTTTCCTTAGCCTTTTGCGCATATTTCTGATAGAGTAACTGGTTACGCTCATCATTAACCGGATAATAAGGTTCCATACCTTCTTTCCAATCAGTGGAATATTCCTTTGAAACTACAGTTTTAGGTTGTGTTCCAAATTCAAAATGTTTATGCTCAATTATCCTAGTATATGGTGTTTCCCTGTCCGTATAATTAACAACTGCCACACCTTGATAATTTTCCATATCCAAAACTTCTGTCTGAAAACTCACTGTACGATATTCTAGGTTTCCATAGCAAAAATCGTAAAAGGCATCTATCGCTCCAGTATATACTACAGTCTCCCCCAGTTCCATCCATTTCTCTTTCTCTTCCAAAAAATTTACACCAGTAAGAATATCAGCTCCCTCAAATAGTTTGTTTATCAGTACGTTATACCCACCTACTGGAATTCCCTGATATAAATCATTAAAATAATTATTATCATACGTATATCTAACTGGCAAACGCTTAATAATAAAATTGGGGAGTTCTTTGCAGCTTTTTCCCCACTGCTTTTCTGTATACCCCTTAATGAGTTTTTCATATATATCACGGCCAACAAGGCTAATTGCCTGCTCTTCCAAATTTTGGGGTTCCCCAATAATCTCTCTTCTCTGCTCTTCAATAATCTTTTTTGCTTCATCAGGTGTCCGTATATTCCACATCCTACTAAAAGTATTCATATTAAAAGGCATATTATAAATCTCACCTTTATAATTGGCAATTGGACTATTTGTATAACGATTAAAGTCCACCAAAGAATTTACAAAATCCCATACTTTTTTATTACTGGTATGAAAAATATGAGCTCCATATTTATGGACATGAATTCCTTCAATATCCTCGCAATAAATATTTCCTCCTATATGATCTCTTTTCTCAATAACCAGGCAAGATTTTCCCGCTTGATGTGCGAAGTATGAAATTACTCCTGAGAATAAGCCTGCTCCTACTAAAATATAATGATATTTTTTCATATTATTCACCTTTTAAATAAAACACCAACTTTTTTCCATACTTCTAATATTACTACAATAGCTGAAATTTTTCTTTTACTTAATAAACACAATATCATCCGTTGCTTCTGATTAAACATCTTCTTGATATCTTTCTTCATGTGGCTATATATGTTAATTTTTTTATCAAAATATGCATTGTTTCTTATTTTTAAAACAAATTGTTTTTTTTCAATAAATGATAATTTACAAGATGGAAATTTCAATTGTGTTATAGATAAATAAGCTACAATCATTAAATGAAATGAAATATATTCATCCTTGTTTTCAAAGTTTTGATCTTTAATACTTTCTTCCAGCAAATGATTAATTTTCAGAAAAGATGAAAAATAGCCCTCATTAAATTTTTGTGTCATACTTGATTCATTCGCTCGATAATTATACAATGATTCATTAATATACACTATACTCTTTGCATTTTTGTATATTGAAATCGATTGCAATGAATCCTCACCATTAGTTATATCAACATATTTAGTGTAGTCTCTTTTGACATCAACTATGCTCGTCTTGATTGCTTTGCAGGCCATAGAATTAACAAAAAAAGTAGTCAAAAATTTTTTATATAATTCTGATTTATTCTTCAATTCAACCCTTTTTTCATTTGTGAAAATTGAACTAGAAAAAGGGGTAAACTCTTTACCAAACTGCAAATCCATATTATAAATAATTACATCCGGATTGGATCTATCTATTTCTTCTTTTAATATGCGTAATGCATCAGGTTTTAAACCATCATCAGAATCACAACATATGCAAAACTGTCCTCTTGCATATTGAAAAGCGGTTCTTCTTGCTATTAATAACCCCTTATTTTCTTGATGTATTACTCTGATTTTCTCAGGATATTTTTCAGCATAAAAATTGCAAATTTCTCCACTTTTATCCGTCGAGCCATCATTAACTAATATTATTTCAAAATCTTCTTCTGTTTGTCTTAAAATAGACTCTACACATTCTTTTAAAAATCTTTCTACATTATAGACCGGGATCAAAATACTAAAAAGCATTTTTAGCCTCCTTAAATTTGCTTTGTCATAATAAGTTTTAAAATATAAAACATATCACAGTATATTCTTTGTATCAAATTAAATCCACGGTATTTCTTTAATAAATAGTCGAAACTTTTAATATTACTTTTTATAAACCGCATTTTACTTAAAGAATTTTTTACTGTATATGAATGATTATGAACAACTGATGTAGTCAAACAACACGCACACTTGTACCCTTTTTTTAACAAACGTTCTGCCAAAATAGGTTCTTCACAATACAAAAATGTAAACTCATCCATGTATTCTACTTCATTTATTTTTACAAGATCCACGACCATACAACATCCTTGTGGTCTATAACTGTATGTCCATTCTTCATTTACATTGCTTTGTCTACCTATTTTTTTATACACATATGCCCCTACTGTCATATGAAAAATCGTGGGGCGTACAATATCTCTATTCGCTACATATCCATCTGGAAATACAATATCAGGTGAAACTACCGCAATATTTTTATCTTTTGAAAACACACTTAACATTTTATCCAAAGTAAGACTATCGGTTATTTCAATATCATTATTTAATATCCATGCATAGTTATACTCGTTTGCAAATGCATACTTTAATCCAATATTATTTCCTGCAGCATATCCGCTATTAGTACTCGATTTTAATAGGATAAAAGAATTAGTCTGATCTTTGTATTGTTTTAATCGTTTGAAAGATTCATTCGGAGAATTATTATCAACAACAATAATATCTACTTGATTGAATTTCTTTTCTTTTCTAATTTTTTTTACTAATTCCAAGGTCATTTCCCATGTTTTATAATTTAAAATTACAATAACAACTTTCATTTGTTTTTCCATTATTTTTCACCAACGTCTCCTTTTGGCCTTTCCTCTAAAAGCACCTTTTACTTTTAAAGCATAATATGCTGGAATCAAAATATAAAAATATTGATTAGCAATATATAATTCTGTATTATCTGTAAAATATATTAAAAAGTTATATATTGTGCATATAAAAAATAATTCAAATGCTTTAAAACCGAATCTATTTTCTATGCATCTAGGAAATAGGAAAAAATAATTACAGAGCCATAATCCAAACACTACAAATCCACATTCCGCATACATTCTTAATATATCGCTATGCAAGTTTCCAACGTGAAAATATGAATATTCCTGAGAAAACATTACCGCCATAGCATTTCTTCCCATTCCCAAATATCTTATGTCAAAATCACACAATTCCTGCACGATTTGATAATAATAATATCTTCCAGACGTAAAATCTCCTATAATATCTATTACATTAACAAATTTTCCAGAAATAACCAAGTAAACATATATATATGATATACAAATAGCTATTCCTCCAGAAATATATATCAATTTCCTTTTTGTTTTTTCGTTAAACTGTTCTATAATAATATAATAAAGTATCGTAATTATTAATGCCGCTATTCCAATTCTTTTAAAAGCCAAAAGAATCATCAACGAGATACTAAGAATATATATTTTATTTTTTAATATCCATCGTTTCGATGCGAAAAAAAGATATAGTAAAATATATCCACCAGAAAATGCTATATCATGAAATTCCAATTTTTTGTAAAAATCCAACTTATAAATTCCAATAGTCACAACAAGTGCACTAAAAAAAGTAAGACAAATTGCCGAAACACTACACTTTAATGAATTCTTTCCAAAAAGATATACAATTGCAATTGCTGATATTGCATTTATAAATGTTTCCATATTTGTTGAAAAAAAACGACTTTGTGAAACGCCAAAAACAATTAAACATATAGTATATATATATATAAATAATTTTATTAGAAAATTACATGCAAAAAAACGCCTGAGCAAATCCCTATACTGGTCGTAATCAAAAATATTTAAAAACAATTTAATAATCGCCAAACATATCCACACTATCATCAAGCCATATGTTATAACCTTACTTATAGGATAGACATTGATGTCATTCCAAAAACTAATAGATAAAGATATTATCAGTAAGATTTGAACCCAATCTTTATAAAAAATATTATTAAATTTGCTTTTGAAGAAAGTACTATTCATATTTTTACTCAAATATATTGTTTTAAATGTATTTGTTTTCCTTTCTCAATATTACTTATATTTAATAATTAATTTTATTATTTTCATGTCATCAATAAAATATCTTCTAAATAATCTTTTTGGTTCTTGAAAAAAGCGATACAACCATTCTAAACCATGATCACTCATCCATTTTGGTGCTCTTTTCACATTACCAGCCAAAAAGTCCACAGTAGCACCTGCGCAAATAGATACTTTAGCATTATATTTTTTTATATTTTCATAAATAAACTTTTCCTGTTTAGGGCATCCAAAACAAGCTATTAATATATCTGGATTTTTTTCATTTATGTCTTGATTTACTTTTTCAATTTCATTTTTATTTTTTTCGAATCCAAATGGTGGCGCCAATGTTCCTACAATTTTAATATTAGGGTATGTTCTTTTCAAATTTTCTTTTGCCTTTTCTGCTATTCCTTCTTTTCCACCTAATATATAAATAGTATAATTTTTCTTAGCAGCCATTTTACATACTTCTGGTACTAAATCAGATCCAGAAATTTTTTCTTTTATAGGTCGTTTATGTAATTTTGAAATCCATATTAAAGGTTTTCCATCTACTAATACCAAATCTGCTTCGTCTGTTATTTTTTTTAAGTATTTATCTTTCTCTATTTTCATCATGACATCAACATTAACAGCGACAATATATGATTTTTCCCCTTTTAAAATCATCTCTTCAATCTTTTCTAGTGTTTCTGTCATACTGACATTATCAACGAAAGTATTTAATAACTGAACTTTTTTCATAACACTCTCCTATTTTTATCCGAAAAAATGTTTTTCTAACATCAAACACCATAAATGATAAATTGGTAAATGCAATTCTTGAATTTTATATGTTTCTTTTTCTGGTACTTTGACAACAATATCCGAAAGATTTGCTAATTTTCCTCCATCACATCCTGTCAATCCAATTACCTTCATTTTTTTTGCTTTTGCAACTACAGCAGCATATAAAATATTTTTAGAATTACCAGATGTAGAAATCCCTAAAAATACATCTCCCTCATTTCCATATCCAAAAATTTGTTGTGCATATACTTTTGCTGCATCTACATCGTTGGAATATGCTGTAGAAAGCGCATTATGACAATCTAATGCGATTGCTGGCAATGGTCTTTGCAAATCTTTTGCCAATTCTTCCCCCAATGTACTGCTGACTCCTTTTAATTCCATCGCAAATTCTTGTGATACAGATCTTTCATTACAAAATCCTTTCATTAGTTCTCCCACAATATGCTGCGCATCAGCTGCTGATCCACCATTTCCTGCTATCAAGAGTTTATTTCCGTTGCTATAACATTGTTTTAAAAGTAAATACGTCTTTTCAATATCAGCAGAAATCGTGTTCAACTGTGGATATCGTTCCAAAAACTGCTTCATATACTTTTCTAATACACAATCCATTTCTTCACCTATTTTATATTCTTTTTAACAAATTCCAACACGGTAGTATATTGTTCTTGAGCTTCTTGATCACCACATTGACCAATAAATGCGGTATGACATCCAGCATGTTTTCCAGCCAAAATATCATTTTTACTATCTCCCACCACCCATGATTTTTCCAAATCTATGTTAAAATCCTTCGCTGCTTTTAATATCATTCCTGGTTCTGGTTTTCGACATGTACACTTTATTTTTAATTCAGGAATTTCTCCCTCGAATCCTTTATCCGGATGATGCGGACAATAATATATAGCATCCAAATATGCGCCCTCATTTCCCAATAAAGTTTCCATTTTATTATGAATTAATTCCAACTCACTAACGGTTACATCTCCTCTGGCAATTACTGGCTGATTAGTTACAACAATTGCTAAATATCCTGACTTATTTATTTGTCTAATAGCCTCAGCAACTCCCGGTAATAATTCGAAATCGTCAATATCTTTAAGAAACCCCACGTATTTATTAATTGTTCCATCCCTATCTAAAAAAACTGCTTTTTGCTTATTCCCTAAATTTTTAGCCTCAATCTTTCCTAAAGCGATATCCTCTGTTACACTGTAATATCTGTCAGGAGTCCCCATATCTTTTACATACTCTGGACTATCATATGCATACAATTCACCTGTTTTAACTAATTTTTTCAATATATCACGATCTAAATCAACCTTCTTCTTTTCTTCAAAAATTTGGCAAATTGTATTATTTAACCAAATATCAGGTGAAAACAAATGTATTCCTGCATTTACTCTATTTTTATACCATTCTCTTTTTTCTTCTTTATGAAGCCAATTTATAACCTGTCCATTATTATTTGTAAGAATAATTCCACTATCGTAAGGGTGACTGTTAGGATGAGTAAGCAATGTTACTAATCCTTTCTTTTTTTGATGATACTGATAAAATTTTTTAATATCAATATCAAATATAATATCACCATTTATTAATAAGAACGGTTCATTCAACTGTTCCCTAATCAAATATAAAGCCCCTGCCGTTCCTAGCGGTTCTTCTTCCGTAAAATATTGTATTTTCACACCGAATGGTTTTCCTGTTGCCGGAGATATACCACTTCCATCACCAAAATATTGTTTTATGACTTCCCCCAAATGCCCAACTACTAATATTATATCTTTAAAACCTTGTTTACTTAATACTTCAATCTGATATTCCAATATTGGTTTATTAAGAATTCTTATCATTGGCTTAGGCACATCTGCCTTTATGGAAGCTATTCTCGTTCCTTTTCCTCCAGCCATAATCACGATCTTCATTTAGTTTTCTCCTCTTTTATCAATTCATAAGTTTCAGGTGTATAATGAATCACTCTGGTTCCACCATTTTCAAAAGTAAACGGAACATACAACAACTTCTCCATAGCCTTCAACACCTGCTGCCTTTTATCTTTTTGAACATAGAAAAGCAAAAAACCTCCTCCGCCTGCTCCTAATAGTTTTCCTCCCAAAGCACCAGCATCTTTTGCCTTTTGATATAACTCATCTATCTCATTCGTAGAAATTTTTCTGCCCGTCTGCCTTTTCAACATCCATGTATAATCTAACAGTGATCCGAATTCATTCAATTCCATTTTTTCATCTGTCAAAATTTTTTCAGCTTCATCCACTAACTCTTTCATCTCATCAAGCTGTTTTTTCTTTTCATTTAGAGATTTCGATCGTGTTGCTTGTATTTCTGCTGAAAATCGAGTAAATCCAGTAAAAAACAACATCAAATTATCATTTAACTCCTGTTTCCTTCCAGGCGAAATAATAACAGGCAGTACATCATAACCATTTTCATCAAAATTTATTCTATTTAATCCACCAAAAGCGGCAGCGATTTGATCTTGCCATCCACCTGCTTCCTGGCATAAATCTCTTTCTAAATAAATAGCTTCATCAGCTAATTTTCTTTTATCTGCATATTTCCCCTTTAAGGCATAAAAAGCATTTAACATTCCTACCGCAAAGGAACTACTGGTTCCTAGTCCACTTCTTGCTGGTAAATCCGCTTCATATGTTAATCGAATTTCATGCATATCTAGCATTTTCATTGCATTTCTTACCGCAGGATGTTGAATTTCCTCTACAGAACGCACTCTTTCCAGCTTAGAATACGACAACTCAGTAGTGTAGTCAAAAAACCTAGGTAAATGTCTCACATTAACGTAACAATATTTATCAAATGTAGTGGAAATCACAGACCCGCCATACTGTGAAAAATATTCTTTCATATCTGTTCCTCCACCAAAGAAAGACATTCTAAAAGGTGTTTTTGTTATAATCATCTTATTAACCGCTCCTATATAATTATTATAGTAAATCTAATCACATTTTTTGTGCAAACCAAACAAGATACCCATAGGCAAAATATTATACATTGTAATATTCATCTATTTTTCATTTTCTAACATTTTATCATTATTTCTACATCCAATCAAGTTTCTAAAGCAAAAGATTTTACACTTTAAAACTATTTGTTTCAAAAAATCTTGATTGATCAGTGTACCATTTTCAATAAATGTTGACAATACACCGTTCAAAAGTATCAAAATCTCTAACTTTACTACATTATAATAAAAATCTCAAAATATGCTTTTCAGATCCTATTCAAGGATATAATTCAATTTTATAAAGAGGATCACATAATCCATAGGTTAAAACAAATATTATCATATGAATTACAATTCTAGTCAAAAAAAAAGCTGATACAAACGTATCAGCCACATTGTCTCTATTTCCATAGAGCGCCCCTGCCAAGGAATGCGGATGGCGGGACTTGAACCCGCACGAAGTCACCTTCGTCAGATTTTGAGTCTGATGCGTCTGCCATTCCGCCACATCCGCTTTTCTTAAGACAAGAGTTATATTATCATACCTTTCCAATAATTGCAAGCACTTTTTTCAATTTTTTTTATTTTTCAATTTGTATATTCATTTCTTCTTTTATTTAGGCAAAAATATCGTAGCTGATAATTGATCATTACCTATTTCTTACCCAACAATTTTCTTTCTAATCCCGTTGACTCTATTCCCCTGATACGCTATCATGAAGTTAACCGATAGGTATGAAAAGAATAACAATCTGTTATCTATAATACGAAAGCGAGGACTATTCATGAAAGAAAATATCTATATCAATGATCATCCACTGATTCAACACAAGATTTCCATTCTGCGTGATAAAAATACCAGTACCAATGAATTTCGCCGTCTTGTGGAAGAAATTGCCATGCTGATGGGCTTTGAATCCCTTCGTGATCTTCCCCTTTGTGATGTTGAAGTGGAAACTCCCATTGAAACATGTATGACTCCCATGCTGGCCGGTAAAAAACTGGTTATCGTCCCTGTTTTGCGGGCTGGTCTGGGTATGGTAAGCGGACTGACCGCTTTGGTTCCTTCTGCAAGAATCGGACATATCGGCCTATACCGGGATGAAACGACCCACGAACCCCATGAATATTATTGTAAGCTGCCGGATCCTATTTCCGACAGAACCATCGTGGTTTTGGATCCCATGCTGGCTACCGGCGGTTCTGCTGTCGCTGCGGTCAATTTCATTAAACAGCATGGCGGACGTAACATTAAATTCATGTCGATTATCGCAGCACCGGAAGGTGTAAAGCGCTTGTCTGAGGCTCATCCGGACATCCAGATTTATATTGGCCATCTGGATAGAGAATTAAATGAGGATGCTTATATCTGTCCCGGACTCGGTGATGCCGGTGATCGTATTTTCGGTACAAAATAAAGAAAGAAGGAAGTTTTATGCCAGCTTTTTTAGATGATATTACACCTTTTTATGGAACTGTAGAAAAAAACAAAAAAGGAGAAACTCTGGAAGAGTTTTTACATGCATATGATCCTCATCATTATGAACAGCCCAGTGTGACTGCAGATATCCTTGTGGTAAAACATCCGGATCCTCTAAATGATGTGGAACAGGGGCTACAGCTTCTAATGGTAAAACGTTCCAATCACCCCAGCATTGGCAAATGGGCGCTTCCCGGAGGTTTTGTCAATATACGGGAGGATGTTCAGACAGCAGCAGCCAGAGAACTGGAGGAGGAAACGGGACTTTCCCATCTTCCCCTTGAACAGATTCACACCTGGGGAGACTGGAAACGTGATCCAAGAGCCCGTATTATCACTGTAGCCCATTTGGCTTTGATAAAAGAAGACTGCGCCGTTCGTGCAGGCGATGATGCCGCAGATGCCTGCTTCTTTCATCTTACCTGCCATCTCTGTAACTCCAAGCATGAACATGGTTGTCTGACAGAGACCTATGCGTTTTCTCTTTTCAATGAAGAAAGAAATGTACACCTTTCATTCAAACTTCAGGAATCTTCCCGTACAGACAGCCTTTTACCCCAATATAAGTATCATCTTTTGGAAAATGATGGGGTTGCCTTTGATCATCCCATTGTTATTGGACAGGGAGTTTTACACATCAGGCATCTTTTGTCCACAAGAAAATCCAAATAAGCGGTTATTTCTATATAAAAAAACTGGATGGAGTAATTTTTTACAGACTCCATCCAGTTTTTTTCTGGCACAAATCTTATGATATACCGTATCTGTTGCGAATCTTCTCGTAGGAAAGATTTCCACCAAATAAATCCAATGCGCTTCCTATGGTTACATCAATAAAGCCTCTTCCGAGTTTCTCCAGCTTTTCCAAATCCTCCATGGAACGTACTCCCCCTGCATATGTTGTTTTAATGGGTGTATACTCTCCCAAAAAGGCAGCCAGTTCCTCTTCGATTCCACTGCATTTCCCTTCCACATCCACGGCATGGATTAAAAATTCATCACAATAACCCGATAAGGTTTCCAATAACGTTGGCGTTATCGTTTCATCCGTGATGGTTTGCCAGCGATCCGTCACGATATGATACTGATCTTCTATCTTTCTGCAGCTCACATCCAATACCAGATGACTTTTTCCCACTGTCTCTTTTAATCGTTCCAGACGGTCATAGCGAATTACTCCTCCCTGAAATACATAGGAGGTAACGATCACATGGGAGGCACCATGTTCCAAATAAAATTTGGCATTATCATCCCGGATTCCTCCTCCGATCTGTAATCCCTGCGGATAGGCTTCCAATGCTTCGATCGCCTGCTGTTTTGTCTGTTGATAATAAGGTGAGTCTGCGGCATTTAAAAGAATCACATGGCCCCCTGTTAAACCATCCCTGCGATACATTGCGGCATAATGGGCGGCATCCTGTTCTGATATGTAATTCTCCCTGGCTTGATCTTTTTCATCTTTTAAACTGCTTCCGACAATTTGCTTCACTTTACCATTGTGAATATCAATACACGGACGAAATCTCATGAACCCAGCCTCCTATTTTGCATTTTACAGTTGATAAATTTCTTTGTATTTGTTCTTAAGATAGTTTACATAATAATCAGGATTAAAATCTTCCCCGGTCAGATCATGTAAAAGACGGTTTGTGGAACGGGAAGCACCATATTGGTGAATGTGCTCTCTTAAGTATTCATCAATCACTGCAAAGTTTCCCTCGTGAAGCAGTGTTTCCATATCCAAATCTTTTTCCATCTGATGATAGATCTGTGATGCGAACGCATTGCCCAAAGCATAGGATGGGAAATATCCAAAGCTTCCCTGCGCCCAATGAATATCCTGAAGGATTCCTTCTGTATCAGTTGGTGGAACAACCCCCAAATATTCTTCATACAGCTGGTTCCATAACTTCGGCAGTTCTTCAACCGGATAATCCTCTTCTATTATCTTTTTCTCTGCTTCATAACGAACCATAATATGTAAGCAATAGGTTAACTCATCAGCTTCCGTACGAATCAGGCTTGCCTGTGCTTTATTGATGGCATGGTAAAATGCATCCAGACTGACATCACCAAGCTGTTGCAGATACATCTGCTGCAGCTTTCCATAAAGCGGACTCCAGAACGCTTTACTTCTTCCAATGATATTTTCAAAGAGACGGGACTGGGATTCATGCATCCCACAGGATGCACCACCGCCAACACAGGTCTGTGTGATATCATCTCTGACTCCCATTTCATAAATTCCGTGTCCGCCTTCATGAATCACAGAAAATATGGCGCTTTCCAGGTTTTGTAAAAGAAAATGATTGGTAATACGGACATCATCATTATGAAATCCTATGGTAAACGGATGCGCACTTTCAGCGATCGTCCCTTTTTCTTTTTCAAAGCCGATATACTCTGCCAGAAAAGCGCAGAATTCCTTTTGTTTTTCCACTGGATATTCTTTAAATATCATACTCTTATCAATGGTATCATTTTTCTTACTTACTTCTTTTAATAACGGTACAATTTCTTCTTTTAATTTTCCAAAGAACTGATCCAGCTGTTCCATGCCAAATCCCTTTTCATAGTTTTCCAGCAGGGCATCGTACTTTTTCTGCCCTTCCTTTGCTGCATAACCTGCAAATTTTTTCTGATACGCAATGATTTCTTTCAGGACCGGACAAAAACTGGCAAAATCATTGTTTTCCCTTGCCTTTGCCCAAACAGCTGTGGAACGTGTCGTCAGTTCGTTATACGCCTGAAATTCTTCCGGGGGAATCATTTCCAGGTCTCTGACATCTTCTGCCATTTTCTTAACCACTGCTTTTTCTACTTCATTCAAATCTTCAGCTTCTTTCAACTCTTTAAGCAGCTCTTTTACTTCCGGATTTACCAGAGACGCAAAATATTCGGAAGACAAAATTCCCACGGTCTTTGCTGTCTTTTCCAGGGATTTTTCCGGAGCCAACGTTTCAGCATCCCATCCGAATAATCCCATGGCGTGTACCAATGCCACTCCCTTTTCCATATATTTTTGCAGTTTTTCATATGATTGATTCATATTTCTTTATCCTTTCCATACAATATTTTACCTGACAGGCAATTTTTTCTTGCGTTTACAGCATAGAGAAAGGTGTCATACCAGATTACACAGCCCTGATACAACACCCTTCCCTCTGAATTAGAAATACCATTCCCCTCTCCAGAACCCGGCCCGTTTCAGTTCCAGGTATTCCTGATACGCTTTTTCTAAAATCTGTTTTTCATTGGAAAATTTCAAAAGGTGATATGCCTCATGAAATTTGTAATAACCGGAATCAACAAAATATTCTTCCCTTTGCGGTTTACTGTAATAGCTATCCGAAGCCATCAAGTACCAGTGGACTTGTTTATCGACCGTTCCCTGAGGAACGCGAAATGTGTATTCACTTTTACCAACATATTTGATAATCGTGGCGTTTACTCCTGTTTCCTCTTTCACTTCTCGCAATGCTGTTTCCTCAAACTGCTCGCCTTTTTCCACTGTTCCTTTTGGCAAAACCCATCCCTCATATTTACATCGGAAGTTTTTATAAAGGATCAGTATTTTTCCTCGGAATATCACCACACCTCCGCAGCTTATTGCTTCAGCCATAGCAAGTCCTCCTCTTCGGTGTGTTTCCTGATTATATACTGGAATTAGTATACCTCTTTTGTAAAAATGTTTCAAGTTTTACTTTCTGCTATTACCGTCCAAAATAATAATCAAAGATACTGCCGGCGATGGGGGCAGCCACCTCTCCTCCGGATCCGCCACCTTCCACGATTACCGTCACGGCAATCTCTGGATCCTCGGCTGGTGCAAACCCTGTGAACCATGCATGCATACCTCCTGTGGAATTATACTGTGCGGATCCTGTCTTTCCGGCTACCTGTGCATATTGACTGGCTGCCCGGTACCCGCTTCCTTCCGCTACAACAGAAATCATGTCTTCTTTCAAAATTTCCGCTTCCTCCACTGTCATTGGTTTGCGGTATTCCATTGGTGTATTCTTGCTTACTACTTCACCATCTGCGTTTTCCGTATGATCAATGATATAAGGAACCATCATTGTTCCGTTATTTGCCACCGTAGAAGTAATCATCAGGTTATGCAATGGAGATTCCATTGTTTCGCCCTGTCCTATAGCAGACTGCATGACATCCCAATCCGTAGATTCATTATTAATTACAAAACTGCTCTGTTTGTATAACAGATCAACAGGAAGTTCCTGATTAAATCCAAAGTCTTCACACATCTGGGCCCATTTTTCTTTATCCAGGGAAAGTCCCATAGTAGCAAACGCGCCGTTACAAGACTGGGCAAGAGCCCCCTTAAAGTCCACAGTGCCATGAGCATGTCCCTCATGACAGGCCAATACCAGATCGCCATACTCCATAACACCGTCACATTCATAAGAAAAGTCCTGATACGTGTCCGGATACTCTCTCATATATTCCAGCGCCGTCAATATCTTAAAGGTGGAACCGGGCGGATATTGTCCCTGGGTGACACGATTCAAAAGATTACCATCCTGATTATCCTCTGATGTCAGGCTATCCCATTCTGCATCCAGATTGTTTGGATCAAATCCCGGAGTGGAAACCATAGCTAAAATCTCTCCGGTTTTGGGATCGTTTACCACAATTGCTCCTTTTTGTCCGTTTAACGCCTGATAACAAAACTCCTGCAGACCTGCATCCATGGTGGTGTACACATTATCTCCCAGGTTTTTACGCTCCATCACTTCATTTACCAATCGCTCGATGAAACCGACATGTGAACTCAGCAGATCCAGATTAGCCAAACTTTCTATTCCGGTTAACCCTTTTGACATATATCCCACCGGATGGGCAAACACGCTTCCAAAGTCATATACACGGACTTCTTTCCCATCTTCTCCGGTTTCTGTATGGGCAATGGTTACTCCGTTGCGATCCCGTATTTCACCACGCACAACAATATTGGCCATATTTTTCACACGGTTATTCAAAGGATTTTTAATTACTTCACTGCTTCCAAACGAAACGAAATATGCAAAATAACCTGCCAGGCATACAAACAGCCCGACGAACACATAACGGACCACATAGGTCTCCCAATTTGCTTTTCGTTTCTCATTTCGCAGTTGCTTCTCCTCCAGCTTTTTTTGCCGCCTGCGCTCTTTCTCTAGCAAGGCTTGCTGCTTCTTGTTTTCTCTTTTTTCTTTCAATTCGATCTTCCTCATTATGTCTCTTGATATATAATTCCTGTATGATACCAAATAAAATAAAGGTCGCCAGTACAGAACTTCCTCCGTAGCTGACAAACGGCAGGGTCACTCCTGTGGACGGAATCATCTTAATGTCTCCGCCGATTATCAAAAATACCTGGGTTCCATACACAACTGCCAGACCCAATCCCGTCAGCTTATAAAACGGAATATACAGATCAATGGATACGGTAATAAACATAATCAGACAGCTTAAACAAATGAGAATGACACATAGTGCCACAATTGCTCCCATCTCCTCCGATATGGCAGAAAAAATAAAGTCGCTTTCCACCACCGGTGTCAATTTGGGATATCCCTGATACAGTCCCTGTCCCATCCAGCCGCCTGTGGCAATTCCAAATAATGAGTTTCCAATCTGATTCCCTTTTCCGGAAAAAATCGGCCAAGGATTTAACCAGGCTTCTACTCGCGTCTGTACATGGGAAAACAGAAAATACGCTGCCACCGCTGCACATGCTCCGAGTCCAAACCCACCTGCCAGATACAATGGTTTTTTTGATGCCACATATAACATAAACAGATATGCCATACTATATATCAACGCAGCACCCAAATCCTTTGACAACACCAGCACAATAACATGGATTCCCGCCACGCCCGTGGCAAATATCACACGTTTCAGATCGGTTCTCTCTCGGAATAACACCGCAATCAATAAAACAAAACTGATTTTTACAAATTCAGACGGCTGCAGGGAAAATCCCCCGGGAAGCTGAATGGATAACTTGGCACCATATTCCACTTGCCCGACTACCAGCACCGCCGCCAATGCCAGCAAACCAATGATACCCATAATCATAGCCCATAACCTTGCCGCCTTTAATTTTGCAAACATCTGAGGTACCACCAACGTTACTATAGCTGCGATACAGGCAAACACAAATTGTCGTGTTACTTTCTCATATGATAATCTTCCCAGCATAATAAATCCCAGTGCCAGAAAAAACATCATATGATTCAACAATATCATACTGGATTTTTTGTATATGGAACGGTACAACAAAAGATAGACAGAAAAGAAAATAACCTGTGCCACATAAAAAATCACCATTTCCAAACTCTTCTCATTTAAGACAATGACCAGATATCCGGTACCATGCAGCAAAAAAATCAATGCATTCTGGCGATAATAAATCCACTTCAGTTCTTCCCTATCCCGTTTCTGTAAAGCGGTAAATGCTCCTACCGTATACCATACCACTAAGATGATAATAATGTATTTACATACATCCGAAATAATATTTACCATTTGCTACTCCACTCCCCGCTTATAATGACCTCGCGTAAAACCAGGGATATTCTCCTTCACTTTCTTTCCAATACCAATGCCATTGTTAATGGCATTGCCATTGCCATATGCGTCTTCGAACAGTTTTAATACTCCCTCCGTCTCTTTCTTTGTCTCTACCGTAAAATTCAAACGGCATACGGCTGGTTTCAAACGCAATATTTCCTCTGCCACATCCAAAAGAGACAATGGATTACTGTTATATATGGTATTCATGCAATAACGGCATTCATTTTTTACAGGAAGCATATTTCCCATTCGGTCTTTCAGATACAACAGCCCCGGCTTTTTACTGCAGCCCTTTGTGGTCTTTTGAATGCACTGGGCAGAAACCATCATGGGAAGCCTTCCGTAAACAATAATTTCTTCCCCTCTGCATCCTCTTTCCCTCCACTCTTTTCCATTCAGTTCCACCGGTACTGTATTTCTGATACTTCCTAACTGATAGAACCACTGATCTGCCGCCCGATTATAGGAATACATCATATGATCCATAACCATATCACCGGAAATTCCTTCTTTTTTCAGCATTCCGGCTTCTTCCAGAGAACGAACCAAAAAACCGTCAAATCCGGCTTCCAAAATCCATTTCTTCTTTTGATCCCAATATGCTTTTGCCTCCAGACGGAAAATCTGCGGAAATGCCAGCAGGCATGTTTTTCCTGCTCCATGTATCTGCCTTACGATTTCTTTATACTGCTCTGCTTCTGCTGCCGTTGTATCCAAATATACAATGGATACGGAACTCTTCAATACCGCTTCCAACTGGGGTATGGTTTCTACGCTGGCAGCCAGAACAACTTCAGAAGGCAATGGATCGTTCTTTTTTTGCTTTGCCGAAATAACTCTCTCCTTCGAACAGGTTCTTCTGTAGGGTTTCTGAATTTCTTCCATAAGCGCAGCAAACGCTTTTCTCCTCAACTCATTTAGCTGAACCACCGGCATAAATAATCCATCTTCTATATCCACTTCCAATGTGTTCCATTCAAATGGGGTTCCCCCTGTTTTTCTCATCTGCTTTTCCACACTCTCTTTTGTAAGCGGCTGTTTCAATGCCTTTCCGGGAATTTCTCCTTCTACACAGACAGTGATATCCCTTTCATTCTCTTCGGCATTTCCTCTGTTTCCGAAAAGAGTTACTGTCATTTTAGCAGGCAAATATTGTGAAATTCTTACTTTTCCATTTATTTTCTCTTTCAATTCTGTTTCCAGAAAGCGGCGACGCAGCTCCTGATTACGGGTATCATCTGTAACCCGAAAGTCAGGTTTTGCCAAAGTAATCATGTCTTTTCCATTATGTTTCTTATAATATCCTTCCGTAAATCCCTTTCGGTTAAACAATTGAAACAATCTTTTATGATCTTCCCGACTTACATGATATCCTTCTTTTCCGTGTTCCAGATAGGTATCTAAATATTTCCTGTATATTTCCACCACCCCGGCAGTATACTCCGGTTTTTTCATTCTGCCTTCAATTTTCAGAGAATATACGCCTGATTCAATAATCTCCGGAAGCAGATCAATGGTATTTAAATCTTTTGGACTCAATACAAATCCGTCCTGAATTCCGCCAAGTTTTTTTTCTTTTTCAAAAACCTGATATGCCATACGGCATGGCTGCGCACATCGTCCTCTGTTTCCGCTTCTTCCTCCTGCAATACTGCTAAACAGACACTGCCCGGAATAGCAGTAACAAAGTGCACCATGGACAAAACTCTCTATTTCGATATCCACATGGTTATGGATTTCCTGAATTTCCTTTAACGATAATTCTCTGGCCGTCACAATACGGGAAACTCCCATCTCTTTTAACAGTGCCGCCCCATAAGGTCCTGTCAATGTCATCTGCGTACTGGCATGGATGGGAAGATCCGGAAACCATTCCCGGATACGTACCAGGGTTCCCATATCCTGAACAATTACTGCGTCCAACCCTGTCTCGTACAGATCAGCCAGGTAATCATATAATTCTTCTTCCAGTTCCCTTTCTTTCATCAGTGTATTTACTGTCAGATATAACCGTCTGCCATGAAGATGTACATATTCAATGGCCTCCCGCAAACGATCATTTCCCGGATTATCCGCATAGGCACGTGCACCGAATTTCAGGCCACCCATATATACCGCATCGGCTCCGGCATGGATCGCTGCCACCATGCTCTCATAAGAACCTGCCGGTGCAAGTAATTCCACCTTGTTCATAATCTTCCTCCTGTAAACAGCAAAGGGTGTTGCAACCCCATGTTTTGCAGCACCCCTATTCCTCCTGTTCTTTCTCCATCTCCATTCTTAAGCTGACCAAGTCATGCTTTAAGCCATAAATTTCTGCTTCTCTGCGCTCCAGTTTTTCTTCTGCTTCTTCTGCGCGCTGTTTCATTTTGAAATAATCATCTGCCACATTTAAAAGCATTAACAATTGTTTCACATCACCAGGCTGTCTTTTGTATCCCGGATACTGCTTCATTTCCGCAAATTTGGAATTCAGATATGCTGCCACACCCTGCATATATCCTTCTGCTTCTCCTCCTGCCAATGTATATACCTTGTCGTCTATAATTACATCCACATAATTTTTTTTATCCATCGGAAACGTACGCTCCTTCCTAGTCACTCATCCACCAAATTCCCATCTATCATTATACCCGATTCCTTCTTCTGCGACAACCCTTTTATTTCCGGGAATCCATTCTTGACATTTAACATTTCTCTGCTATTTTTCCTCCGATTGCTTTACAATCCCCAAATGGTGATAGGCATGTTCGGTTGCCACTCTTCCCCGCGGTGTACGCTGAATCAATCCATTCTGAATCAGATACGGCTCATATACATCTTCCAACGTCCCCACATCTTCTCCTAAAGCTGCTGCCAACGTTTCCAAACCAACAGGGCCACCTGAAAATTTATGAATGATTGTAAGAAGAATATTCCGGTCTCCATTGTCCAATCCCATCCGGTCTACTTCCATCAAATCCAGGGCAAACACCGCTACCTCTTTTGTAATCACTCCGTCATATTTGACCTGGGCAAAATCCCGAACTCTCTTCAACAGTCGATTGGCCAATCGCGGCGTGCCCCTTGAGCGTCTGGCCATCTCCCGTGCGCCCTCTTCTTCCAGTTCCACGCCTAAAACCTGGGCAGAACGCATAAGGATCGTCTGAAGTTCATCCACTGTATAAAATTCCAGACGATTTATAACCCCAAACCGGTCACGTAAAGGAGCCGTTAACAATCCCGCTCTGGTCGTAGCCCCCACCAGTGTAAAATGGGGAAGCTCCAAACGAATGGATCGGGCAGTTGCTCCCTTTCCAATCACAATATCTATGGCAAAATCTTCCATTGCCGGATACAGCACTTCTTCCACCTGACGGTTCAACCGATGAATTTCATCCACAAACAATACATCATTCTCTTGCAGATTATTTAAAATAGCAGCCATTTCACCCGGTTTTTCAATCGCCGGACCACTGGTAATTTTCAGATTCGTCCCCATTTCATTGGCAATAATTCCTGCCAATGTGGTTTTTCCCAACCCCGGAGGTCCATAGAAAAGCACATGATCCAAAGCTTCTCCTCTGCTTTTTGCCGCATCAATATATATTTTCAGATTTTCCTTTGCTTTCTTTTGTCCGATATACTCTTCCAGCTTTTGAGGACGCAGACTGGTATCCAGTTTTTTATCTTCTTCCACGATTTCTGTTGTTAAAATTCTTCTATTCATTTTCTTGCTCCCTATCTCTCTCCAGATCTTTTGAAGCTGTCATCAACCAAACAAATTCATATGCTTTAAAGCCTGTTTTAGTATTGCTTCCGCATCCATATCCTTCGTCACTTCCACCTTGGAAACAGCTTTCAACGCTTCCGCATTGGAATAGCCCAATGTGGTAAGAGCCAATATCGCCTCTTCTCTGGCCATCTTTCCAAAAGCGGCATCTGTATGATTCGCATTTCCTTCTGCCATATGTTCCTCTTGATGACTCAGTTTTATTTCGATTGCTTCCTGAAGCTCTACTTTATCTTTCAATTCCAAAATCACCTTTTGTGCTGTCTTATTGCCCACTCCCGGAGCTTTGGCTATGGTTTTCGCATCCCCGGACAAGACGGCAAAACGCAAATCATCCGCCGAAAGTACGGATAATATACCCAATGCGCCCTTGGGTCCAATTCCGTTCACGCCCAATAATAAACGAAAAACTTTTAAATCTTCCCGATTTAAAAAACCATACAGACTCATTCCGTCTTCTTTTACATGAAAATATGTATATATCTTTATTTCCTGACCAAGCGTCGGTAATTTTTCCATTACAGTGATCGGAACAAATATTTCATATCCGATTCCATTATTGTCGATTACAATGGAATCCTCATTTTTTTCTTCAATTCTGCCTTTTACATAGGAAATCATATAAACCTCATTTCTGATATCCGTTTAAATACCTAATTTACCTGTTCTATCATAGCATATTCCCTGCTTTGTGACAAGGCAAAGAATCCTGCATGATTGGTCTGTACATTTTTGACAAAAAATCTCTTTGTCGATGAAAGCCGGTACTTTCATTTTGACGAATTCCTGTCTATATGGTATAATACATAAGTTAATAGAGCTAGCAAGAGGAAAAAACTTGACAATTTCGTCAGGAGATGAGGTGTAACAATGATTACGATCAGTAAAGAAATCGAATTGGCCTCCGGTTATGAACTTAGCAAACTTGGTCCCCTCAACGAATTGATCTTTTTTGATATTGAGACAACCGGATTCACTCCCAATTCTTCCAGTTTATATCTAATCGGAGTCGTATATCATCAAAGTGGCAGCTGGCAGTTAAAACAATGGTTTGCCGATTCTATGGCAGCAGAACAGGAACTTCTCACCAGCTTCTTTGATTTTATCACAAAATATAAAATTCTCGTCCACTTCAATGGAGACAGTTTTGATATCCCCTATTTAAAAAAATGTGCTGCACAATATGGGATTTCACCTACCTTTGATCAAATTCAAAGTTTTGATATCTATCGGAAGGTACGTCCTCTCAGACGCATACTCGGTTTGGAAAATCTAAAACAGAAATCAATTGAAACCTTTTTAGGTTTGGACCGTTTTGATCAGTTTAACGGTGGCCAGCTAATTGAATTTTATAAAGAATACCTTATTACAAAAGATGATAAATTGTATCAGTTTCTTCTTTTACATAACGAAGAAGATTTAAAGGGTATGCCCCAGATTCTTTCCATATTGGATTATACGGATATTCTTCAATCCCAGTGGACAATTGAAAAACATGATTATGACAAAGATGCTTCCCGTCTGATGATCGAGACGGTATCTACTGTTTCTGTTCCGGTTCCTTTTCAGTTTGCCAATACCCAATATCAGCTTCATGTAGAAAATAATATTCTTCATTTTTCCATTCCGGTTTATGAGACAGAACTGAAATATTTTTATGAAAATTATCATGATTATTACTATCTTCCGGATGAAGATATGGCAATTCACAAACGTGTCGCCCAGTATGTTGACAAAGATCATCGGGTACAGGCCACGGCTTCCAATTGCTATACGAAACGTCATGGATTATTCCTACCGGGAGTAGATCGGGATCTTTTTCCTGTATTTAAAAGTGAAGCTGATTCTAAAATTTATTATCATGAATACCTGGATGATATCGACTTTTTAAATGCTTATCTCCATCAAATGGTATTGTCATTGTAATTTTTATTCAAAACAACAAAAAAATGATCCGGCAAATGGTTTCTCCTTTGCCGGATCATTTTTCTCACATTTTCTCTTTAACAGAATTATTCTTCTATATTTTCTTCCTGTTCTGGCTCCTGATCTGCCTGAAGTGCCTTTACACTTAAGCTGATCTTCTTTGCTTCACCGTCAAAGTCAACTACCTTTGCTGTGATCTCCTGACCGATGGAAAGAACATCAGATGGCTTTTCAATGTGTTCTTTTGCGATCTGAGATACGTGAAGAAGAGCATCTACACCATCTTCCAATTCTACAAAAGCACCAAAGTCTGTCATTCTGGCTACTTTACCTGTAACCACGTTACCTACAGCATATTTTTCAGCTGCATTTGCCCATGGATCACATTCCGGGAACTTTAAGCTAAGTGCGATCTTTTCACCATCAATATCTTTTACAAGAACTGTTACTTTGTCACCGCTCTTGAAAACTTTCTTTGGATTTTCGATTCTTCCCCAGGACATTTCAGAGATATGAAGCAGACCGTCAGCACCACCCAAATCAATAAATGCACCAAAGTCTGTTACATTCTTTACTGTACCTTCGATTCTCTGACCAACTTCCAAATGCGCAAATAATTCTTCACGCATTTTTGCTTTCTTAGCTACGATCAACTGCTTGCAGTCACCGATTACTCTGCGTCTTCTTGGATTGAACTCTGTAATAACGAATTCTACTTCCTGTCCGGCATACTTCTCCAGATTTCTTTCATATCCATCAGAAACTAAGCTGGCTGGGATAAAGATTCTGGTATCGTCTACCATAACACCCAAACCACCAGAAAGTACCTGTGTTACCGGCGCCTTTAATACTGTCTTATTTTCAAATGCTTCTTCCAGCATCTTGCTGCCTTTTTCTGCCTGAAGACGCTTGTAGGACAGCTGAACCTGACCTTCTCCGTCATTTACCTTTACAACCTTAGCTTCCAGTTCGTCACCTTCATGAACCAATTCTCTTAAATCTGCGTTTGGAGTATTCGTATATTCATTACGTGTGATAATACCATCTGCCTTGTAACCTATATTCAAGACGATTTCGTCTTCCTTTACGGAAATTACCTTACCCGTAACAACTTCACCATTGCTGATTGTTTTTAATGATTCCTCTAATAACTGTTCAAAACTTAAATCTGACATCTGTTTGAACCTCCTCAATTATATTATTCGGGGTGGAAGCCCCTGCTGTAATACCCACCCGATCAGAGGAGCCAAACCAGGCCGGATCTAAATCATCTGTTGTCTGAATAAAATGGGTATTATTACATTCCTTTTTACAAATTTCATATAGCTTCTGGGTGTTGGAGCTATGCTTTCCACCAATCACCAGCATGCCATCCACGCTGGCGGATATACGTTTTGCCTCGACCTGCCGCTCCTGGGTAGCATTACAGATCGTATTCAAAACAGTTATATCATAACCCTTTTTTTGGATTTTTTCAACTAAATCTTTAAATTTCTTGTAATTAAATGTCGTTTGTGAAACAATACATACCTTTCTGCCGGTAAAATCGGGTAATTTTTCCAGATCTTCAGCATTTTCCACAACAATCGCCGGTGTACTGCTCCAGCCCACAATACCTTCCACTTCCGGGTGATTTGGATTCCCAATAATCACAATAGCACTGCCATTCTGGCTTTCTTTTTCCACAATCCGATGTATTTTCTTCACAAACGGACAAGTGGCATCTACAATCCGGAACCCCTGCTGCTCCAGATTTTCCTGCTGCAATCGGCTGATTCCGTGGGAGCGGATAATAACAATCCCTTTTTCCCTGTCGGAAACCGGAATGTTTTCTCCGATCACCTGTACTCCTTTTTCTTCCAAATCTTTTACCACTTCTTCATTGTGGATAATCGGACCATACGTATAAATCGGTGTTCCTTCTGCTTTTTCAATCTGTTCATAAACCGTATCGACAGCTCTCTTCACCCCAAAACAAAAACCGGCGCTCTTTGCTACTATAACTTCCATTGGTTTCCTCCCAGTCTTTCTTTTGATAGGTTTTCTCTATCCCCGACGGGATACTACCATCGAAACAATCGTATCTACCACCTCATCAATGGTCATATGAGAAGTATCCACCTCAACAGCATCTTCTGCTTTCTTTAAAGGCGCAATCGCTCTGGTGGTATCACGACGATCCCGTTCGATGATATCTTTTTCGATATCCTCTATATTACAGGAAATTCCTTTCTCTGTCAATTCCAGATAACGGCGTTTTGCACGAACCCCGGCATCCGCCGTAAGAAAAATCTTTAAATCAGCATTGGGTAAAATGCAGGTTCCAATATCTCTGCCATCCATCAGCACATCGGCAGAAGATGCAAGAGAACGTTGAAGTTCCAAAAGCTTTTCACGCACAACCGGATACTTAGATGTCTTTGATGCCATATTTCCCACTTCTTCTGTTCGTATTTTGGCACTGACATTTTCTCCATTCAACATCACCTGCTGTTCGCCGTCCCGATAGGATATGGCAATCTGAATATCCTGAATAGCACGTCCGATCTGCTGTTCATCCTCATAATTTACACCTTTTTCCAGCAAATATAAGCCAATGGCACGGTACATCGCTCCTGTATCCACATAAATAAATCCTAGTTTCTTAGCTATTTTCTTTGCAATTGTACTTTTACCTGCTCCGGCAGGACCATCAATGGCAATATTAAACCCCATATTTTCCTCGTTTCCTGCGGTTATCCGCATATGATTTCATTCACACCGGCTTATTTCTCCTCACCGGTATGATTTCCGGCTGCCGTCCCGGCAGCATATCCGGTAGACCAGGCAATCTGAAGATTGTATCCACCTGTCAATGCATCCAAATCCAAAACTTCTCCGGCAAAATATAAACCTTCTGTTTTTTTCGATTCCATCGTGGCAGGATTGATCTCCTTTACTGCTACTCCACCTTGCGTAATAATAGCTTCATTATAATCTCTGATACCATTTAAGGTCAACTCTAATTTTTTTGTAATTTTGACCAATCGTTCCCGTTCTTCTTTTGAAATCTCATTTACTTTCTTTTCCGGTGATATTTCTGATAACTCTATGATCACAGGAATTAACTTGGAAGGATATAAGCCTCCCAATGCGTTTTTAAACTGCTTATTTTTTGCTTCATCAAAATCTCTCAAAATCCGGGTATCCAGTTGTTTCTCTGTCAGAGCAGGTTTTAAATCAATGCATAAACGCAACTCTTTTTTCTTTTTGAGCTGCTTCATTACCACACTGCTGCCGCTTAAAACCGCAGGTCCACTGACACCATAATGGGTAAAAAGCATTTCACCAAATTCTTCATACAGTTTCTTCTTTCCGCTTTCAATTGTCACGTTCACGTTTCGAAGAGACAATCCCTGCAGCCGCGGTACCCAATCTTCCTTTGTAGTAAATGGCACCAGTGCCGGAGTCAGTTCCGTAACCTTAAGTCCTGCCTCTTCGGCAAAGCGGAATCCATCACCGGTAGAACCGGTAGATGCATAAGAAAGTCCTCCTGTCGCCACAATCACGGCATCCGCTTTCACCTTTTTTCCGCCATCCAGCAAAATTCCTTGGCAAATTTGTCTTTCCTTCGTTTCATCGTATTCCAATAAAATGTTTTTTACACATGTCCGAAGATGAATGTCCACGTTTCTTCTGTTTAATTCCCTTGTCAGGGCAGCTATAACATCAGAAGACTTATCCGACACAGGAAAAACCCGGTTTCCTCTCTCTACTTTCAACGGACATCCGGCGTTTTCCAACAACTTCATGAGATCTTCATTGGTAAATCCGTAAAATGCACTGTACAAAAACTTACTATTTGTCACCACATTCTGCATCACTGTTTCCATATCGGATGCATTCGTTACATTACAGCGTCCTTTTCCGGTAATATATATTTTTTTACCCAATTTCTCATTTTTTTCAAATAATTCTACACGGTTTCCATTTTGGGAAGCGGCGATCGCTGCCATCATACCTGCCGCACCGCCTCCTACTATTACGACATGTTTCATAAAATTTCCTTTCCATACACGGTGCAATCATTTCCTGATGCATAAAGGAAAAGGAAGCACCGCGTTTTGGCAATGCCCCCTTTTCCTGGATTCATCGAAACTGTGTTATTTTATACTGGATAAGACTTATTTTCCTTATCTGCTGCTGTCGGATCTACCTTTGTCTGCTGAGCTTCTCTGTATTTGAAAAATTCTGTAGCAACCTGTGGGAACAGAGCATATGTCAGAACATCTTCATCCTGCTGCTTCCACTGTGCCATTTCCTTTTCAATCTTATCAAGTTCTGGCTCAAGAAGATCTGCCGGTCTGCAAGTAATCGGCTTTTCATCTCCAATAGCCTTCTTCTGAACTTCTTTATTGAATGGCTTTACAGTCTGACCGTATTCACCCTTCAGCAAAGCACGGCTTTCCTTTGTGATCATCTTATAACGTTCACCCATGATAACGTTTAATACAGCCTGTGTACCTACGATCTGGGAAGATGGTGTAACCAATGGTGGTTCACCAAAATCTTTACGCACACGCGGAACTTCTTCCAGCACCTGATAGTACTTGTCTTCCTGCTTCTGCTCCTTCAACTGAGAAACCAAGTTGGAAAGCATACCGCCTGGTACCTGGTACAGAAGAGTCTTAATATTAACACCCATAACCTTTGGATTCAACAGTCCGCTCTTTAATGCTTCTTCCTGCATTGGACGGAAGTAATCTGCGATCTCAGCCAGTAAATTCTGATCCAGACCGGTATCATATGGAGTGCCCTTGAATGCTTCCACCATAACCTCTGTAGCTGGCTGGCTGGTACCCATAGAAAATGGAGACATAGCTGTATCAATTACATCAGCACCAGCTTCCACACACTTTAAGTAAGTCATGGATGCTACACCGGATGTATAATGGGTATGAATCTGAATCGGGATCTTTACGCTTTCCTTTAAAGCAGTTACCAATTCGGTAGCCTTTACCGGAACCAAAAGACCTGCCATATCCTTAATACAAATGGAATCAGCTCCCATATCTTCGATTTCTTTTGCAATATTCTTCCAGTAATCTAAAGTATAAGCATCACCAAGTGTATAAGACAATGCAACCTGTGCATGTCCTTTTTCCTTATTTGCTGCCTTAACAGCAGTTTTCAGGTTACGAATATCATTCAGACAGTCAAAAATACGGATGATATCAATACCATTTGCGATAGACTTCTGTACAAAATATTCAACCACATCATCTGCATAATGACGATATCCTAAAATATTCTGACCTCTGAAAAGCATCTGTAATTTTGTATTCTTAAATCCGTCTCTTAACTTTCTCAGTCTTTCCCATGGATCTTCTTTTAAGAAACGAAGGGATGCATCGAATGTTGCACCACCCCAGCACTCTACGGAATGATAACCAACTTTATCCATTTTTTCCACGATTGGAAGCATCTGTTCGGTCGTCATTCTGGTAGCGATTAAGGACTGATGTGCATCACGTAACACTGTTTCGGTAATACCGACCGGTTTTTTAACGATTTCTGACATTTCCTTACCTCCTGAAAATATACGTCAATTTTCCCGCAGGGATCTGAATATTAAAAATACCGCAGATCCCATCGGGCTCTATAGTCATGTCATTCGGGCAAAACCGCCCTGACAGGTCTGAGCCTGTCCCTCTTATTCTGAAATCAAAATACTCCAAAAATTGCCATAAATGTACCTGCTGCTACGGCAGTACCGATAACACCGGCAACATTTGGTCCCATTGCATGCATCAACAGGAAGTTGGTCGGATCTGCTTCTGCTCCAACTTTCTGAGATACTCTGGCTGCCATAGGCACCGCGGATACACCAGCGGAACCAATCAACGGATTGATACGTCCACCAGTTACCTTGTTCATCAATTTTGCCAGAAGAACACCGGCAGCAGTACCGAACGCAAATGCGATCAGACCCAATGCAACGATCTTCAGAGTATCCAGCTTTAAGAATGCTTCCGCACTTGTAGTAGCACCTACGGAAGTACCCAACATGATAACTACAATGTACATAAGGGCATTGGAAGCTGTTTCTGACAACTGCTTTACAACACCGGATTCACGGAACAAGTTACCTAACATCAGCATACCGATCAACGGAGCTGTTGTAGGAAGAATTAAAACAACCACAACGGTTACAACAACCGGGAACAAAATTCTTTCCAGTTTTGATACCGGACGAAGTTGTTCCATCTTAATTTTTCTTTCTTTTTCTGTTGTAAGCAACCTCATAATCGGCGGCTGAATAATCGGTACCAGTGACATATAGGAATATGCTGCCACTGCGATTGGTCCCATATACTCTGTCTGTCCCAACTTACCACAAAGGAAGATTGATGTCGGGCCATCTGCTCCACCGATGATAGAAATAGCAGCAGCAGCCTTTCCATTGAATCCCATCAGGATAGCAAAGAAATATGCTACATAAATACCAAACTGTGCTGCGGCACCCAGCAAGAAGCTCTTTGGGTTTGCAATCAATGGTCCAAAGTCCGTCATCGCACCGACACCCATAAAGATCAGGGACGGCATAATACTCCACTCATCCAGCAGGTAGAAGTAATGCAACAATCCGCCCACGCCGTTTGAGGATTCTTCAGGAGAGATCATAATATCCGGGAACATATTGACCAACAACATACCAAAAGAAATCGGAACCAGAAGAAGCGGTTCGAATCCCTTTGCAATCGCCAAATACAAGAATATAAAAGCGACAAGGATCAAAACATAATTGCCCCAGGTCAGATTGAAGAATGCGGTCTGGTGGATAAGATTGCTCATTGTATCAATAATATAATCCATTCTTTCATTCCTCCAGTTTATTGGAAATTACATACAATTTTATGCAAATCCTATACTTATTAATTTAATGTTACTAATACATCACCAGCTTCAACAGAGGAACCAACAGTTACATTCACACTTGCCACTGTACCATCCTGAGGAGCTACAATTTCATTTTCCATCTTCATCGCTTCAAGAACAACGACTACATCACCTTTCTTTACAGCTGCGCCTGCGTTTGCCTTTACAGCAAGAATCTTACCTGGCATTGGAGCATTTACCTTTACAGCTCCCTGTGCGCCTGCCGGAGCTGCTGGCTTTGGTGCTGCCTTCGGTGCTGCTTTTGGCGCTGCCTTTGGTGCTGCAACAGGAGCTGCACCGCTTACTCCTTCTTCTACGGTTACTTCATATACATTGCCATTTACAGTAATTGTATAATTCTTCATGATCGAAATCCTCCTAAAATTTATGATCTTTTCCACTTACTTGTTTTTGCACGACGGATGGAACGTACCACCAAACCATCGGTTGATGTATTCTCAGAAGCTGCGATTGCTGCCGTAATAACAGCTACCAATTCCATATCATCGCTCAGATCTTCTTCCTCTTCTACAACAGGAACTGCCTCTGGTGCCGGAGCCGGAGCTGGCTGTGCGGCTTTCTTGCGGCTTTCTTCCCACTTATTAATGAATTTAAAGCAGCTTATGATCAGACTGATTAAAATCAGAATTACAAATACGGTTCCCATACCCATAAGTGTATTCAGAGCCGCCTGTTCCAATTTTTCACCCATGCTGAATATCGGATCAAATTTTCCTCCGCTGATCGTGTACTGGCTACTTTCCTTCTTAAAATCAATGGCAACTTCTGCCTTACGGAGCTCAAATGTTGCATCCATCTGAACTTCATAAATATCATTTTCCATCACTACAGTCTGTGTACTGTCAATGGAAACCAGTGCCCCAAGGTCATCTTTATTGGCTGTCCATGCTTCAATAAAAGCAACCATACCTGCATTTGGGCTCTCACCGTCTTCTCCATATGTTGTCAGCATATTATCCAAGTCAGCATCACTCATACCAGTCAGTGAAGTCACCATATTTGGTGTCTCACCCTGAAGCAGTTCACTGACATCAGAAGGAGCCAGTTTCTCAGAACTGTCGCTGTCACTGCTGCAGCCTGCAAAGGAGAAGAGACAGGTAATCATACATAATACTAATAATAATTTTTTCATATTAAGTTTCACCTCGTCTTAGATTGTACCATGTTTCTTACTTGGACGATCCTCTCTCTTTGTGAATAACATTTCAAATGCGGCAATTACTCTCTTTCTGGTATCTGCCGGTGCAATGATATCATCCACATATCCTCTCTTAGCTGCTGCCATAGCACTGGACTGCAGCTGCTGATATTCAGCGGCCTTTGCGCTTACTTCATCCGGATTTTCACAAATGATCTTAGCTGCCAGATTCGCATCCATCATACCAATTGTAGCATCTGTCCATGCATAAACCACATCTGCACCGATTGCTTTGGAGTTCATGGTCACATATGCGCTTCCGTATGCATTTCCAACTACCACATTCACCTTCGGAACAGTTGCATTTGCAAATGCATAATTTAAAGATGCAACTGCTTTTGCCAGTTTCTTTTCCTGGCACTTTGTAGCTTCATATCCGTTTACATTTGTCAGTGTTAAAACAGGAATTTCAAATGCGTCACAGAAGTTTACGAAATCAGCTGCCTTCTGTGCACCTTCTGCTGACATTCTACCATCAAATTTTTCAACTTCCTTGCCTTCTTCATCAAACAATACGCTGCGGTTTGCTACAGCACCTACTGTTGTACCGTTTAAGCGGATAAATCCAGTCACAACATCTTTTGCATAGGAAGATTTTGTCTCAAATACATATCCATTATCGGAAATCATGCTGAGTGTAACCGCTGGATCTGCCATACCATTTTCAATGGACTCACATACACGGTTCAAATCATCTTCACATTCTCCGTAAGACATATCATCTTCATTATTTGCCGGCAGAATTGTAATTAATTCTCTCATCTTAGAAAGAATTTCTTCTTCACTGCCTACTACATCTACAGTACCTGCTTCCTTGCTCTGGAATTCTGCAGCTGCTGTATCGCACTTTGATGTATAATTACCATCCAATGCATTAGGAGAGTTCACAAACAATTTTGCGTTCTTCTCTTCCATAAAAGTAAAATCAGACATAGCAGCTGAAACTGCCATACCGCCACCACAGGAACCAAAAACAGCTGTCACCTGTGGAATCACACCGGATGCCATTGCCTGGCTCAAATAGATTTCACCAAATCCGTTTAACGCATCGGTTGCCTCTTCCAATCTCAAACCTGCACAGTCAATAAGACCAATCACAGGAGCTCCTGTCTTCATAGCCAAATCGTATAATTTTACGATTTTCTTGGCATGCATTTCGCCTACGGCACCTCCCAATACGGACGCATCCTGACTGTATACATAGACCAGGTTGCCTTCCACAGTACCATAACCTGTAACAACGCCATCTGCTGGAGTCTGTTTTGCCTGCAGGTTGAAATCTGTATTTCTGGCAGTTACATATCCACCGATTTCAACAAAGCTGTTGTCATCAAGTAAAGCGGCAATTCTTTTACTTGCTGATGTTTGTTCTGTTGTGCTCATAATCCGACCTCCATCTTGTATTTATTCCCGCGAAGCAACAAGCCAAATGAACATGCCAGCATGTATCATCGGCAAATACCGTGAAGGTTCAATCCCCCACAGTTTAAGCTGCTTCTGCTCTGCACATGACTGCCCCGTAGCTTGCTGCGGGGTACTTGACTGAAAATAACATCCAATTTTCTGCCAAGTATAATTGTACCTTTATTCGCTAAAATAATCAACCTCAATTTCACTTTTTTATTAAGAATTTCTTAATAAATCTACAAAATATTCTCTAATTTTCTCCCACCCGCAAATCACAAAAACTTACGCTGTCCCACGGATTCCCAGTGCTCTCATCCAAACTTCCTTTAAAGCCCACCAAAAATCCACCTTTTCCACTGCCTCTTTCGTAACCAAGGGAATCTGTTTTATGACCACTCCATCCAAAACATACTCCACACTTCCCACGCAGGTTCCCTTTTCCACCGGTGCATGGATTGTTTTCAACGTATGGACATTAATCTCCACCTTTTCATCGTTAGCAAGAAGTAATGATAATTGCTTATCCTCAGAGGATTCTTTCATCTCTGTTTCTACTATAACTTTTTCTTTCAAATCTCCGGACTCCGGTATCCCATCCAATACAAGAACCGGATCCGTGTCAATTTCCTGCCACACATTGCGAATCTCGTAGTTCTCCAGCCCATATTCCATTAACTTTTTCGTATCACTCCATTTATACGTTTTATTATTTGGCCATCCACAAGCCAAAAGTGCGACGATAAATGTTTTTCCGTCCCGTTTCAACGCTCCCACATAACAATATCCGGCGTTTCCCGTAAAACCTGTTTTTCCGCTGAGTGCTCCATCCATCATATCCAGAAAAGCATTATGGTTCTGACAGGAAAAACTTCTTTTCCCTGTGATATCTGAAAATGTATAGGTACGGGTTTGTGTGATTTTTAAAAAATCCTCTTTCTTTTCCGATTCCTCAATACAGTATCGCATAATTCTGGCCAAATCGGCAGCTGTCGTATAATGTTCCTGCGCATCCAATCCGTTGGGGGTCACAAAATGTGTATTTTCACATCCGATTTCTTCTGCCTTCTTATTCATCATTTCAGCGAACTGCTCCACGCTTCCCCCAATTCCTTCCGCCAAAATCACGGCAGCATCGTTATGGGATTCCAGCATTAAAGAATATAACAAATCTCTTCCATAATATTCTTCCCCCGCCACTGCCCCCAGTTTTACTTTTGGCATCTGAGCGGCATAAGAAGATACCGGATACACATCATCCTCTCCCCCCTGTTCCAAAACCAGAATACATGTCATAATTTTCGTTGTGCTCGCCATGGGAAGAATCTTATTTCCGTCTTTTTCCACTAAAATACGCCCGGATGCTGCATCCATCAATACTGCAGATCGGGCGTACAAATCCAATTCCTTTGTATTATTTTCTTCTTCACTGTTTGTCTGGGCATACATCTCTTCTGTCTCATTTTCTATGTATGCATCACCATTTACCGCACTTCCTGTCTGTGCCACACCAACAAAGATCATGAAAGCAGCCAGAATACCGGTCAGCTTCTTTTTGCATTTTACTTTTTTCACTTTACCCACAATTTCCTTATTTTCTTTTTTACAGGATATGTGGGCAGGCTGTGAATTATGCGCAAAAAAATGTAACCGTTCAGCCCGCGCCATTCGTAAAACCGCACTGCGTGCTTATTGTGGCTATCGCCACCGTTTTACTCATTTACAGGCGCTCAGCTCATATCAATTGTAAGATTTCTTCGGGATGATGAATAACATATTTGGGATGACATGCTTTCAGCTCGTTTTCCCCCCGGTATCCCCACAGAACAGCGGCACAATCCATACCGGCAGCCTTTCCTGTTTCCATATCCGTGGCACTGTCTCCGATATAGAGACATTCCTTTATTTTTACTCCCAATGCTTCCGCTGTCAGGATCGCCCCGGCGGGATCCGGTTTTCTCGGAACCGTTTCTTTCTGTCCGTTTATCAAATCAAAATACCCTTTTCCGAAAATTCCTTCCACATTATCCAATGCCCGTGCATGCGGCTTATTGGAAAGTACGGCGATCTGAATCTTTTTCTCTTTCAATCCTTCCAGCAGTTGGGGAATTCCCTCATAGGGCTTTACACGATACATACAACATTCCTTAAATACCCTCTGATATACGATAAGAGCCTCTTCGTAATGATGTAACGTCTTATCTCCTCCATGAATCAAAGCTCGCTCTACCAGTTTCTTATATCCCTCTCCCACAAAACGCTTGCATAATTCCGTGTCAATGGGATCTATTCCAAATTGTTTCATGGTGTCATTGATGGATTTCGTCAAAGCCCATATGGAATTTACCAATGTTCCATCCAAATCAAATATACAACACCGATACATCGTCTTGTTCCTTCCTATTCTATAACTATCGTGGCAGCATACTCATAATTTCTCATATTCTTTTCAGAAATACTCTCCATCCGCTGCACCTCACATTGCAGCCACAGTTCTTCTGCCGCCAATACAAAATGAGATAATACCACTCCGATATCAAAATCTTTTGTTTTTCCAATCGCAGGCATCCACTTCCACTGCTTCCGTTCAAACACATGGATTCGGTTATGATAAACCACAAACCTCCATGGCTGTGCATTAAACGCAGAGGGGGCCAGACGTGCTGTCCGAAGCAGGGTTTTCATATCCTCCCCTATCTCTTCCTTGGCTACCATCATGTCCTGCAGACGCATTCTTCTGACTTCTTTTACATCCCGCTCAATACATTCTCTTCCCATTCCGAATGCAACCACCATAACCGGTTTTAAACCTTTGGCTTCATCCGGTTGGCAGGTAGTGTGAACTCCTCCCTGAAAGCAGGATCCAATTCCTTTGGTCACCAGATACAACACCAATTGTTCCAATATAAATCCTGCATTGCGAACAGCTTTTCGACTTTCTTCTGTGTAAAAGACCATATAGTAAGGAGCCTCTACCTTCCATGGACCTTTCAACGTCTTTTTCTGAGCCTTTCCGTCCAATAATTCAATGTGCCATCGTATCTCATCATAAAGAGGGGAGACAGCCTGAATATATCGCCGAATATGCTTCATCGTCAGTTCATCAATCGGTTTCATCTGAAACTTACGCACTGATTGTCTTACATAAATGGCCTCATACAAATTCATGGCTGCCTCCCCTGATTTTTATTTACAGACTTCTAAACTCTGTAAATTAGTATAGCATAAAAACCAGTAAAAAAACTCATAAAAAAATTTCATTTTTCTTACGTTTTTTGTACTTTAACCCACCAATTTTTCCAATTCGTCCACTAAATTTTTAAATACATCCAATGCTGACTGAACCGGCTGTGGTGTTGTCATATCCACTCCTGCCACTTTCAGCAGGTCAATGGGATCAAGGCTGCATCCTCCCTTTAAAAACTTTTTGTACTGTTCTACAGCCGTACTTCCTTCCTTCAAGATCCGGTTTGACAATGCAATCGCCGCCGAAAATCCTGTGGCATACTGATATACATAAAATGGGGTATAAAAATGAGGTATACGCGTCCATTCCAATCCGATCGCTTCATCACTCACCATATCCGGTCCGAAATAAAGTTTGTTCAACTCATGGTATGTCCGACTGATCTCCTGAGCGGTCAGAGGTTCTCCCTTTTCCACCTTTCTGTGCATGTTATATTCAAACTCAGCAAACATCGTCTGGCGATAAATGGTTCCCTTAAATTTATCCAGAAAATGATTAATCAAAATCATACGCTCATTTTTGTTTTCTGTCTTTTCCAAAAGATCGTGGATTAAAAGTGCTTCATTGCAGGTAGATGCCACTTCAGCCACAAAAATCTTATATCCGGCATAAGCAAAGGGCTGATTCTTTTTGGAATAATAACTGTGAATGGAATGTCCCATCTCATGAGCCAAGGTAAACACATTATCCAATGTTCCTCTGTAATTCAATAAAACATAGGGATGCGACTGGTAGCTTCCCCAGGAATACGCCCCGCTTCTCTTTCCTTCGTTTTCATAGACATCAATCCAGCGATTTTCAAAACCTTCTTTTAAAATCTCCAGATATTCTTCTCCCATGGGTTTTAATCCCTCTGCCACAATTTTTTTGGCTTCCTCGAATGTATACTCTTTCCCGCTTTCATGAATAATCGGCGCATACACATCATACATGTGCAGCTCCTCTACTCCCAGCATCTTTTTGCGAAGTTTTACATACCGATACATAGAATCCAGATTTTTATGAACTGTCTCGATTAAATTGTCATACACCGCTTCCGGAATATTGCTCTGATCCAGGAAACTGGCTCTGGAAGAAGGATAATTTCTTGCCTTTGCAAAGAAAACCGCTTGTTTTACATTGGATGCAAAAATCGATGCGAACGTATTTTTATACTGTTCTCTGACCCGATAATAGGTTTCAAACGCTTCTTTTCTCACCTGTCTGTCTTCCGATTCCAAAAGCGGAACCAGACTGGAATCTGTCAGATCTACCAGATTTCCTTCACTGTCTTTTACGTTTGGATACTTCATATCCGCATTTTCCAACATACGGAAGATGTTTGCCGGTGCATTTCCAAGATCAGCTGCATCTGCCAGCAATGCTTCTATTTCACCGGAACGTGTATGGGCATTCCTACGGAAAATTTCCTGAAACACCCGTTTATAAAATCTGAGTCCTTCCTCTTCTTCCATGGCATGATTGATCCATTCTTCTGTCAATGATAGAATTTCAGGATTCATAAATGCCGAACCGCTGTCCAGTTTTACCATTAAATCTTCTGCACGCATAGCCAACTGTTGATAATAGGCATCTGCCGTATCCTGGTCTCTCCTCTGCTGCGCATATACGTATACATTATCCAAAATGCAATACATTTGATAGTAAAGATCAAGCGCTTCTTTCAAAGACTTAGGGCTTTTTCCCAATGTTCCCTCCATGGCCTGAAACTGAACCAGAAGTTCTTCTGCTTTCTTTAAATCACTTTCCCATACAGCATCGGTCTCATACAGAGATTCCAAATCCCATGTATCCTTCTTTTCTACTTCATTTCTCTTCTTTAATGTCTTCATCATGCACCTCATTCCTATGTTCGTTTGCATCGGTTATTTCAATGGATTACTCCACCGGATTTCCTCCATGGACAAAACGCATTGGGATTACTGCAAGTTTTTAAACTGCGCCTGATAAAGTTCATAATAAGCGCCTTGTTTTTCCATCAGCTGGCTATGATTGCCTTCTTCTACGATTGTACCATGGTCGATCACAAATATTCTATCAGCTTTTTTTATCGTTGACAAGCGATGGGCGATGACAAATGATGTCCTTCCTTTCAAAAGAGTTTCAATCCCCTGCTGAACCAGACGCTCCGTATGGGTGTCAATACTGGATGTAGCCTCATCCAGCACCAATATTCTGGGCATGGAAACCATGGTTCTCGCAAAAGCCAGAAGCTGACGCTGTCCAATGGATAATCCGGCCCCGCGCTCACTGATTTTTGTATCATACCCGTCTTCCATCTGCATAATAAAATCATGGGCGTTCACCGCTTTTGCTGCTTCAATGATCTCTTCATCCGTCGCATCCAAACGGCCATAGCGGATATTTTCTTTTATCGTACCGGAAAATAGGAAATTATCCTGTGTCATAATACCCATCTGTTTTCTGAGGCTTAGTATGGACACATCTCTCAAATCATATCCATCTACCAAAACCCTTCCCTTGGTCACCTCATAAAATCGGCTGATCAGATTGACAATCGTGGTTTTACCCGCTCCGGTCGGTCCCACAAGTGCAATGGTTTCTCCCGGTTTTATGGTAAAACTCACATCATTTAATACCATCTGATCCGGTGCATCTTCATAGGCAAATGATACATGATCAAACGTCACTTCTCCTTTTACATCCGGTAATTCCACTACATCTTCCTTATCCTTAATTTCCGGATCCGTATCCAGAATTTCAAATACCCGTTCTGCCGCCGAAAGGTTTGTCACCATTTTATTATAAAAATTTGCCAGATTTCGAAGAGGACTCCAAAACATTCCCAGATATGTGGAAAAAGCCATAAAGGTACCTACTCCCACATTTCCTACACCAAGAATCTTTATTCCTATAAAATATAGAAGAAATCCTCCCACGCCCCATGTCACATCGATCAAAGAACCGAAGGCATCCGCAAACCGAACCGCTCCGGTAAAGGCAGCCACCTGTTCGTTGACCAAAATATCAAAATCTTCCATGGACTCCTCTTCTGAGCGAAAACTCTGTACAATACGGATACCCGAAAGTTTTTCATGTACAAACGCATTTACATTGGAATTTTTCTTTCTGACCAACTGCCAGCGCTTATGGGAAAATGTCTGAATAATATACATACCTCCTGCCAGAAACGGTAAGGTAATCAAAGCTGCCAATGCCAGCTTCATATTTAATACCATCATGATCACCATGACACCGATGATCGTACAAAAATCCGGAATCAACGTGGTCACACTGTCCGAAAGTACCTCTTTTAATGAATTAACATCCCCGATTACCCTGGCAAGAATTTTACCGGTCGGTCGGCTGTCAAAGAAATGAAAACTCAGTTTTTGAATGTGCACATAAAGTTCTTCCCTGATTTTTAAAAGAACATTATTTGCCATTTTAGCCACCATAACCATCCGCAATTTTACTCCCGCCATCCATAAGAGATTCAATCCAAGAGCAAAAAATCCCAATTTTATTAACCCGGATATATCTCCCTGTGCAATATCCACATCAATGGCATGTTGAATCAAAAGCGGATTGACCATGGTAATCGCTGTCGTCACAGCCATGATCACACACACGATTCCAATCGTTTTTTTATAATCAAGCAGATAACGAAACAGGCGTTTAATGGTATCCCGGTTCATCACCTGTTTTTGTTCTTCATCATCACGAAATGAATTAACTGCCATCTTTTTCACCACCTCTCAATTATTCAGCATCAAAAACAGGTTCCCATTGGGTATCATATTGGGCCAGATATGTATCATAATACATTCCTTTTTTCTTCATCAACTCTTCATGGGTTCCCCGTTCTGCAATTTTTCCATCTTTCAAAATAATAATTTCATCTGCATGTCGGACAGCGGAAATACGATGGGCAATAATCAATTTTGTCACATCATGCAATTTTCCCAATTCTGTCTGAATCTGATATTCTGTTTCCATATCCAGTGCAGATGTGGAATCATCCAAAATCAAAATCGGCGTTTTCTTCGCCAAAGCTCTCGCAATACTGATTCTCTGTTTCTGACCACCGGACAGCCCCACTCCCCGTTCACCTATGACAGTTTCATAGCGATCACTCAAGTGTTCAATAAATCCATGGGCACTGGCTGCACATGCTGCCTGATACACAGTATCATATTCCATCCGTTTCCTCTGTCCGATACTGATATTTTCCTGAATCGTATCAGAAAAAAGGAAAACGTCCTGCATAACCACTGCTATATTTTTACGAATATCTTCCAGACGCATAGTTCGGATATCCACATCATCGATTTTTACACAGCCGGATGCGGTATCATAAAATCGTTCCAACAGATTAATGATCGAGGATTTCCCGGATCCGGTCATCCCCATGATGCCAAGTGTTTTCCCCGCATCTACATGGAAACTGATATCTTCCAAAATCTTATGGCCTTCTATTTCCAAATCCACATGTTCAAAAGCAATTTCTCCTTTTACCGAATCGACTTCCACCGGATTTTCCGGATCTTTTATCTCTGCCTCTTCTTTCATGATTTTATCTACTTTTTTATAAGAAGCAATAGCCGCCGCCAATTCATTGGAAAGCCATCCCAAACATTCCATCGGCCAGATAATATTGTTGGCATATTCTGTAAATGCTCCCAATTCTCCAATGGTAATCTGATCATAAATGACCATGATTCCTCCCACGATAACGACACAGACCAACATAATCTTTGTATAAAAAGAAATGTTTGGTTCATATTTCGCCAATACTTTGGCCAATTTCATATTCAAATCATAGTATTTTCCATTCTGTTTCCGGAACTTTTGAATTTCATATTCCTCTCGCGCAAAGGATTTTACTGTACGTACACCGGCAAGATTTTCCTGGGCTACCGTATTCAGCTCGGCATTCTGCTCGCTGATATTCTGATATACCTGATCCAGCTTATTTTCCAGACGCACTGCCGTCCAGCCCACCAATGGCATAGTAATCAAAGGTACCAACATCAAAAGAGGACTGATATGGAACATACAATAAATAACCGCACAAGTATGTACAATACTCTCAATGATCAGCATTCCGATAAAACCTGTCACTGACCAGATTCGATCCACATCGTCTTTGACGCGGGCCATTAATTCTCCCGTGTTGGTTCTGTCAAAATATCCCACACCCAATCCCTGAATATGGCCAAATAACATTTTTCGCAAATCTCTTCCGACGCGCACACCTGCACAATCAAAAATAAATTCTTTGATATATCCGCAAATAGCTCTTCCAAACCCGATTCCCAAAAGCATCAAAAGAAGTCGCATCAGCAATTCAACTCTGCCGTCTCCGATTACATCATCAATGATGCTCTGTGTCACCTGTGGACCTTTCATATCCAAATATATAGCCACAAACATAGCCAAAAAACCAATCAGATAAAAGTACCACCATCTCATCATATAAGCCAATACTTTTCTTTTCTTATCCCGTTTCATAATACCCCTCTCTTCTTTTTGGATTATCTTCTTCTCCAGTCAAATTTCTCCCAGTACTCGTTCGATTTCAAAAAAAAGACCCGCAGATTTCTCTGCCGGTCTTTTCCCATTTTGTTTGTCCCTTTCTTTAAGCGTTTCTGATAAAAAGCCGCTGATTCCCCATGGACATATTCGCGGACAGTCGCCGTTATATATAATATCCGTGCACGGCTCGTTGTCTACGCATAAAAAAAGACCGCAGTCACACAGACTGCGGTATCATTCTGAAATCCTAGGCGTTTCCATGCATCTGATCCATATCACATAAAATGTTTCTGATGCCCGCTACGCCATAACAGTATGGGAGACAGACTGTGTAAATCCAATGAAATTTTTAATTGTTTTGTTTGATACTGTTTCATTTAAACGTAACATAATTCTGCCTCCTTTCTTTTTTTCTATTACCATACTACCGTTCTCTCAGAGATATGTCAACCCCTATTTTCAATTTTCATATCTCTCCACTCCCATCGGGACATTATAATCCCGTGGGAGGTATAGCAGCAAAATCATATCCTTTTGCTCTGGCTCCGTCAATAAAATCACCAAGTATCTCCGTATTTGTAGCGGATTCTGCATGAAGAAGATAAATAGCTCCCGGATGAAGACTGTCCAGACATTTCTGAAGAGATTCTGTCGGATCCGGCTGGTCATCCAATTTCCAGTCTACATGGGCGAAACTCCACCAAATCGGACGATATCCCAAATCATGTACTACCTGAAGGGATTGTTCACTGAAAGTTCCCTCCGGATAACGGAACAATGTCATCTCATAACCAAACTTATCCAAGACAAGATTATGCAACTTCATAATATCATCCTGTGTTCCCTGGATTCCCAACTGCTGGATACCTCCTGACGGATGGGCACAGGTATGATTACCGATTACATGTCCTTCATCGATCATTCTCTGAATCAATTCGGGATCGCTGTCAAAAAACTGTTTCGTAATAAAAAATGTAGCTTTTACATTTTTTTCCTTTAATGTATCCAAAATCGTCGGTGTAAATCCTGCCTCATATCCTTCATCCATGGTCAAATAAATGGTATTGGTATTTGGTCCAATACTGTCACCGTAATATCCATATTTTGTCTCATAATAAAACACACCATTGGGACGATTGTACTGGTCTCTGTCGTCCTCCGGATATCCGTAAGGAATTGCTTCATTGGATAATGCTTCCACCGGACTGGTAAACGCCGCCCCCGTAGAAAAATCAATTCCTAAAGAACCGGAAGGAGCCGTACCATTGTTTGATGAAGATACCGTCGTAGGCTCTGTCATCTCTTTGGAAAGATACTGGCTGGCAATATAACAGGTCTGATTGTTATATTCCACCTGACTCCATGTCTCATTGTATCCAATTCTATGAACACTCGCTCCCACTTCCAAAATTCCCAGACTCTCACACGAAGTATTGGGTTCCACTCTCACATTCACCCGTGAGGTCACATAGACCGTTTCGTCTACTGTCTGAAATGATTCGGATCCCTGCTGTGATGTAGTGGTCTGTTCTGCCGTAGATTCTGCCACTGTAGTCTGTACTGTCGTTTCCGGTGCCGTTTGTGCTACTGTTTCACTTGTATCTTTTCCGCATCCCCCAAGAACTACAGCCATACAACAGCTCGCAGCCAAGAGCATTGCGGCAAATTTCTTTGGAATCTTCATTCTCTTATTTCCTCCTTATCAGCATCCCATTCTCTTCCTCTTCTGGTATTAACAAATTCAGGATTCATTATAACAAAAGTTTTTTTTTGATTCAAGTGGTTTTCCAGTTTTTCACAACAAACTCTGTATTTTTTATAGGATTACGTAAAATTTAACCGATCTATTGTTTCCAGTTCATCCGATCGCTTTCCTTTACTATATTTTTCCAGCCAGTTTTCACCTGATAAAAATCCGTATAAACTTTCTCATTTACGTAAATCATTCATTTAGAACGTACAACAAAGGAGACTGTTTTATATAAGAACAGTCCCTCTAAAGCGGAGGTATCTGTTATGGCAGTATACAAAGTGGAAATCTGTGGTGTAAACACTGCAAAATTGCCGTTATTAAGTGATGAAGAAAAGGAAGCCCTTTTTAAACGCATTAAGGCTGGAGACAAACAAGCCAGGGAAGAATACATCCGTGGAAATCTGCGTCTGGTACTCAGTGTTATTCAGCGTTTTTCCAATTCCGGCGAAAACGTCGATGATCTTTTCCAAATTGGCTGCATAGGATTGATGAAAGCCATAGATAATTTTAACCCCGATCTTATGGTAAAATTTTCCACCTATGCCGTTCCTATGATCCTAGGTGAAGTCCGCCGTTATCTTCGGGATTATAACAGTTCCATTCGTGTTTCTCGTTCTCTTCGTGACACCGCATATAAAGCGATCTATGCCAAAGAACAATTAACGAAAAAAAATAACCGTGAACCTACGGTTATGGAAATTGCTGAGGAAGTAGGATTAAGTAAGGAAGATGTTGTATTCGCCTTAGATGCCATCCAAAATCCTGTCAGCCTGTATGAACCCGTTTATAATGATGGCGGAGATACGCTCTATGTCATGGACCAGATTAGTGACCAGAAAAACAGGGAAGATAACTGGATCCAGGAGCTTTCATTAAAAGATGCCTTGAATCGTCTTCCTGACCGGGAAAAACATATTATTGAACTTCGTTTTTACGAAGGAAAAACCCAAATGGAAGTGGCGGAAGAAATCCATATTTCTCAGGCACAGGTCAGCCGTCTGGAAAAAAATGCCTTAAAATCCATGAAAGCTTACCTCACCTCCTGAAAAGGAAGTGAGGTAAGCTTTCTCATACCAAATACCTGCAAATTTGAATCCCAAAACCTACCACATCAAAAATCAACTGTTTTTCCCATGGAATTTCCCTTGGTGACACATTGGGATTTTCTTCATATGATGTCTCGTCAATAACTTTTCTGGACATAGTCTCCATTTGATCCATCTTTTCTTTAAGCATGCAGGCAAAAGGTTCACTTTCTACCACAAGCATCATTTCTGTATCCACATATGTACTGCGCATATCAAAATTATAAGAACCGATCACAGAAATTCGGTCATCAATCAGAATAGATTTCCCATGAAACGAATGTCCTCCATCATATTCATAGACAGCCAGCCCGGTATCCAGAATTTCTTTTTTGTGACGCAGATAATCACTGGACGCTACCAGATTATCTCCATTAGCAACAGAATTAATCAACATTTTGGATTCCGGAACATTCCGGGCCACTTCACCCATTTCCTTTTCCATCCAATCGCTGAATACGGCATATGGGGTCTGAATGGTGACGTTTTTTTCCGCCCGTTTCATAAGTTCTACACAAGAAGCAAATACTTGCGGCTCCTTTCCATAAATTCCAACAGGACCGGTAATGAGCGTAGCCTGTTTCAAAGGGACCGTCATTTCCTCATAAGACATTGTGTCTGAAAACAATTCCGGCTTTTCCTGCTTTATATTGATCAAACGCTCTGCCAATTCTTCTCTGACTTGTCGATAAGATTCCTCTTGAACATATTTTTTATCTTCAAACATGGGTTTACATACATCCAAATCCCATACCCGATGAAAATAGTTCAATACCTGTGTCACGGCACTGTCTTCATTCTTTCCTTCTGTCGTATCATATACAAAAATATCCCGGTCAAAACTTAACGCTTCCGTATTATATTCTCCAAGGAAATAGTCAAACGTATTTCTTCCTCCCATAAGAAGAAGCTTTTCATCCACCACAATATATTTATCATGCATCCTTCCATGAATCGTCCATGGAAGCAAAGGATTCGGCATATTGTAAATCCGTAACTGAACATTGGGATGACTGAATACCGCTTTCATAAAGTCACTGCCCTGAATGCGCAAAAAGCCGCTGACACCATCGATCAATACCTGAATCTGAACTCCCCTGTCGGCTGCATCCAGCATAACAGACCAAAGATCTTTTGTACTCTCTCCCTCCCTCATATCAAATGTAGAAAATACAATGGAGTGTTCTGCTTCCTGAAGCATTCGTATCCTTGCATCCAATGCCTCCATAGGAGTTTCTACCAGATATGCCCGATCCGTTTCAAAAAATTCCTTTGTTGTTTGTTTGCTATCGCTTTCTTTCGGAAAATACAATTCTGTTAGCTTCTGTATGTTTTCCCGTTTATATGATTCACTGATTGTTTTTAGATTCATAAAAGGAACCAGCATCCCCACAATTACATATATAACATATACGGCTATCACAAAACCGATGGTTATAAGGATTTTCTTTTTCAAAGACCAATCTCTCATCATTTCCCCATTTTACAGCACCCTGTCTGCATCCGCCCACTCATTAGCACGGACGGAAAAAGCAACACTGACAAAGCATATATCCCAGACAAAGTCTGCTGCACCAGTCTCCCTGCATTACCGTTCCTCTTCCGTATCCCATTCCCATATCCTGATACCACTGGCCACCAGACTCAAGATGATTTAAGAAAGAACGATACTGCATGTTATTGGGTTCCATAGCCACGGCTCTTTTTGCATGTTCCATGGCATTAATATTATTTCCCACTCCCGCATTTGCCACGGCACTGAAAAAGTACCATTGTGCATTTCGCTCCCGAATATTATTTAATACATTCAATGCCTCCTGATAATGCCCGGCATTAATATAATTGGCAGCAGCCTGCATCTCAATTGGCCCATTTCCATAGGAACCATTTCCATAGGAGTTGCCTCCATAGGAGTTACCTCCATAGGAGCCTTGCTGTCCGCCATAGCCCCCAAATCCTCCAAAACCGCCATATGTCTGATTACCAGATCCTCCGGAACGATATCCCTGTTCCCGTTCTTTCATAATCTGATCATATGCCTGCTGAATTTCCTTAAATTTTTCTTCTGCCTGTGCGGCATTGGGATTATTGACATTGGCATCCGGATGATACTTCCGGCTCAATTTTCTGTATGCTTTTTTTATTTCCTCATCACTGGCATCCCTTGAGACACCCAGCACCTGATAGGGATCAAAGAACATCGCTTTCTCCTAACTTTTCGGTGCGTTTTCTGCGATTCTGTACAAACCGGATCCATACGCCCGAATACAATATATTTCTTAATATTTCCTTGTAACGAATCACCGGCAGATATTCAAATGCCTTACTGCAGTCTGCCATCATCATATTTAAAATGTACTGGCACATATCGTCAAAATCTTCTTCTTTTTCTCTTCCCAAAAACGGATTATATGTGCCTTTTTTCTTATCATGTTCCAAATCCTCATACGCATCCATAAGGTAAATGAATTTTCCCAAATAAAATCCCATTTTTCCCAAGGGTTCTTTCCACATATCCTCTTTCCATATAAAGATTTCTTTTAACATTTCTCCTGTAAGACCGGCAGCTTCATCCAAATCCCGGCTGTTTCTTTTTTCACATTCTCCCAGCCGTTTCAAATATACAGAAAGTGCCCGTGCCTGTCTGGGATATTGTTTTGCCACAGCTCTGTACCGTTTCTTTAAAACTGCCGCATAAAATAACTTTTGAATATTTCTCTCATCTTTCCAGTCATCCAGTAAATTCTGGTATGCCAAAAGGAAATTCATATCTGCCGCATAGTTCATGGCTGGATTCTGGCAAAATGAAATACGTTTTGTAGGATGCATAACACAATGTTTTTTTCCATGCTCCGTTTTCTCTCCGTATAAACTTGTCAAAAGTATAGCTAAAAATGTCATATCATATGTCAGCAAAAGCTTTCCAGCTCTTCCATACCGACATTGAAGCGTATGGCACAATCCGCAATAATATGCCTGATACGTTTCAAAATCTTTGACTTTTAACTCCCTCTTATTGATTGTGACATATCCAAACATCCTTCTTGCCCTCTCCTTATATCGACAGACTGCTTTTTATTCTGTTTTTCGATCTGCCCATTTTCAGATTCCGCTGCCCATCTGGTTCATTTAAATTTTCTTGATAAACTTTGTCTTACATTTCGGGCATGTGATTTCCACCCGTTTCCCACCAGAACGAGGAACACGGATTTTCTGTTTGCATCCCGGACATCTGTAAAAATGATGGGTCCGAAGCTGTTTCAGATGAGTCACCATAAGCTGATACTTCTGATTTTCTTTATATCTGGCAGTGATATTTTTAGAGAACATACGATAGTAGCTATACACCAACAGAAGCAAAACCAGAAATTCCCAGACCATACTATGAATAAATATGGACAACACAATACAGACAATTACAGCCCCAAGAAGGAACTTTGAAAAATCATCCACCCCATATCTTCCGATCATGAACTGTCTAAATTTTTCTTTCCATTTTGCCAACATTTTCTCCTCCATTCCACAGTCTGCGGTCATTCCAATATTTGTTCTTTATGCCCCGCAACCATTTTGTTCTGGTATCCTATTATAGAATTAATTTCTGTATAACTCAAGGTTGGAATCTAAAGATTTCCTAAAAAAAGAAGAAAATTTTTTTCATGAATCAAACAGTTCTGTGGAAAGATAACGCTCCCCGGTATCTGGCATCAGCACTACAATTCGTTTTCCTGCGTATGCATCACGCTGCCCCAATTTTACCGCAGCATAAAGAGCGGCTCCCGAAGAAATTCCCACCAATGTTCCTTCCATCTTTGCCGCCATACGGGCATAAGACAAAGCCTGTGCATCTGCCACTTTTATGACTTTATCATATATATTCTGATCCAAAACTTCAGGTACAAACCCGGCTCCGATTCCCTGAATTCCATGGCTTCCGGCATTTTGACCTGATAAAACCGCAGAACTCTCAGGTTCCACAGCAATAATTTCTATTTTGGGATTTTTTTCTTTTAAATATTTCCCTATTCCGGAAATGGTTCCTCCTGTTCCCACACCAGCCACAAAAACATCTACTTTTCCATCTGTATCTTCCCAAATCTCAGGGCCTGTCGTTTTGTAATGTGCAAGTGCATTGGCAGGATTCACAAATTGTCCCATAACAAATGCCCCGTCCATCTCTTCAGCCAGCTGATCTGCCTTTTCAATCGCTCCCGCCATTCCTTTTTTCGCATCGGTCAAAACAACTTCTGCCCCATAAGCCATCAACAGTTTTCTGCGCTCGATAGACATGCTCTCTGGCATAACAAAAATTGTACGGTATCCTTTCACTGCTGCAATGGCTGCCAGGCCGATCCCTGTATTTCCGCTGGTTGGCTCAATGATGATCCCGCCAGGCTGCAGTCTTCCGCTTTTTTCAGCATCCTGAATCATAGCAAATGCGGCACGATCCTTCACACTTCCTGCCGGATTAAAATATTCCAATTTTGCTAAAATCTGAGCCCGAACCTTTTGTTCCTCCATAATGTGTTCCATACGCAAAAGCGGTGTTTTCCCAATCAGCTGCGTCATATCACGATATATGTTTGCCATAAAAATCCCCCTTTCCTTCTTCTACCTTTTTAATTAGTTTCATTGAATATAATCTCTGATTGTTTCGTCTGTAATCATATTTTCTTTCAGTGAAGTAAATGCCACCGGTTCAAAGTTTTCTGTGGAATATGCTTCCCTCACCAATTTTATCAAATGATCGTTTTCATACTGATATAATTCTTCCGTTCCGTCAGCATCTACACACAAAATCCGATGTTCCTCCTGAGAAATCATGAGACTTCCCTCCAAATGCTCCACTTCAATTAAGACATCCCCCTGAAAACTATATATGGTAAATTCCTGTGCCACCGGATCCTGCCAATATCCGACAATCAAAACCGGCTCTTCCCTGTCATTCCAGGGCAGCAGTGCAAAGGATGGTATCCCCGTATGTTCATCTGGTTTTGTCAACACAGTATTCATAATAACAATGTAAACATCACTCCACGAATACCCGGTCGCCTCTGCCAATGTCCCAATCACCGCTTCTGTCGATAGAGCAACCGATGTATCTGTATTCTCTGAGATCCCTTCTTTCGGATCCTCCGTCATATCTGTACTCTCTGAAGCAGATTGGGATATGCTTTCTACAGCCAGAGTTTCACGCTGTTCCCATGGAATGGTACACCCCGTAAGAGCTGTTGCCACTGCCATCAGCAGTAAAATATTTTGTCTCCGTTTCATTCTTCTCTCATTCCGCCGCACCATCGGCTCTCATATGCCAAAGGGGGTGCCGCTATGCAGCATCCCCTTTTCTTTAAGGATTATTTGAAATATTCCACACCAGATTCAAAAATCTTCAGATCCTGTTCTCCGTAGATATTGATTGCTACCGAATGACCTTTACGTTCTGAATGTGCCATCTTTCCAAGTACCCTTCCATCCGGGCTTGTAATTCCTTCAATAGCAGCATAAGAACCATTGATATTCCATTCTTCATCCTGTGCCAGATTTCCATCCACATCCACATACTGGGTTGCTACCTGGCCATTGGCAAATAATTTCTGAATCCATTCATCGCTGGCTACAAAACGTCCTTCTCCATGGGAAGCCGGGTTACAGTAAACACCGCCCAATTCTGCGTTTTTCAGCCATGGAGACTTATCGGTTACAACTTTGATATATGCCATCTTGGAAATATGACGTCCGATTGTATTTGTAGTCAGTGTAGGAGAATCTGCTGTCTGAGCCGGAATAATCTCTCCATAAGGAACCAGTCCTAATTTAATCAATGTCTGGAAACCATTACAGATACCCAGTGCAAGACCATCTCTCTTGTTCAAAAGATCCATAACTGCTTCTTTCAGTTTTGCATTTCTGAATGCCGTTGCAAAGAATTTAGCAGAACCATCCGGTTCATCTCCCGCGGAAAAACCACCTGGGAACATAATAATCTGTGCCTGTTCGATTTCTTTTGTAAAGAGATCCACAGATTCTCTGATATCCTCTGCTGTCATATTTTTTACTACTTTTACAGAAACTTCTGCACCGGCACTTTCAAATGCCTTTGTGCTGTCATATTCACAATTGGTACCTGGGAATACCGGAATAAATACCCTTGGTTTGGCCACTTTATTCTTGCATACGTAAATCTGTTTCGTCTGATAAATCGGTGTATCCACTTTTAGCTGTGCCTCGCCGGATACCGATGGGAATACTTTCTCCAACGTGGACTTCCAAGCCTTTAATGCATCTGCCATAGGAATGGAAACTTCTTTATAAACCAATGCCGGTTCTGCAGTAACTTCACCAATCAATGTATACGGAACCGCAATATCATTCAAAACATCTTCTGATACCTCTGCCACGATATTTCCAAATCCAGGTGCAAACAACTCACCAGCGCTCAGTGCTCCTGTCATCTTCACACCCAGCCAGTTACCGAAAGCCATTTTGCTGACTGCTTCGGCTACACCACCGGCACATACAGCATATGCTGACAGAATCTTGCCTTCCTTAACCGCTTCATGGATACCGCTGTAAAGTTCCATTACCTGCGCATAATCCGGCAGATCAAATGCATCTTTCTTAATTGAAAACAGTACAAGACGATTTCCTGCTGCTTTCAATTCCGGTGTCACCACATGTTTATCGGATGCCACATCCACAGCAAAGGATACCAAAGTAGGAGGTACACTGATTTCATTGAAGGTACCGGACATGGAATCTTTTCCTCCAATGGATGGCAGACCGAAACCGATCTGTGCGGCATAAGCTCCCAAAAGGGCTGCCAGCGGTTCACCCCAGGTCGTTTCATCTTCTGTCATTCTTCTAAAGTATTCCTGATATGTCATTCGGATCTTTGAATAATCTCCGCCTGCTGCCACAATCTTTGAAATGGATTCCACGACTGCATAAACAGCTCCATGATAAGGACTCCAACTGGATAAATAGGGATTAAATCCATAGCTCATCATGGTAACAACGTCTGTCTTTCCGTTCATCACAGGAAGTTTTGCCACCATGGATTGGGTTTCCGTCAGCTGATATTTTCCACCATATGGCATGAGGACCGAACCGGCTCCGATGGAAGAGTCAAACATTTCCACCAGTCCTTTTTGTGAGCAGACATTCAAATCCTTCAAAAGATCCATCCAGTGTTCCTTTACATTCACATCATCTGCTACTGTGTTCTTCTTAAAATAATTTTCCGCCTCATCCGGCATGGTCACACATACATCTGTTTCCTGATGTGCTCCGTTTGTATCCAAAAATGCACGGCTTAAGTTTACGATATCTTTTCCTCTCCAGTTTAACACCAGACGTGGTTCTTCTGTGACTACCGCAACCGGTACCGCTTCCAGATTTTCTTCAGAAGCATATGCCAAAAACTGCTCCGTATCCTTTGGATCCACCACAACAGCCATACGTTCCTGAGACTCTGAAATAGCGATTTCTGTTCCATCCAGACCAGCATACTTTTTCGGTACTTTATCCAGCTCTACCCGCAGTCCGGCTGCCAGCTCACCGATGGCTACCGATACACCGCCTGCTCCAAAGTCATTACATTTCTTGATCAGTTTGCTGACTTCTTCTCTGCGGAACAATCTCTGAATCTTACGTTCTGTAGGCGCATTACCCTTCTGTACCTCAGCACCGCATGTTTCAATGGATGCTTCTGTATGAACTTTGGAGGAACCTGTGGCACCGCCACATCCGTCACGTCCGGTACGTCCTCCCAAAAGGATAATAATATCACCTGGATCGGAGGTTTCTCTCTTTACTGCCCGTCTCGGAGCCGCTCCCATAACTGCACCGATCTCCATACGTTTTGCCACATAATCCGGATGATAAATTTCTTTTACATATCCGGTAGCCAGACCAATCTGATTTCCGTAAGAACTATATCCGCTGGCAGCACCTGTTACAATTTTCTTCTGTGGCAACTTTCCTTTCATCGTCTCGCTCAGAGGACGGGTCGGGTCAGCAGCTCCGGTCACACGCATCGCCTGATATACATAAGTACGGCCGGACAATGGGTCACGGATCGCACCGCCCAGACATGTGGCAGCACCACCGAACGGTTCGATTTCTGTAGGGTGATTGTGAGTTTCATTCTTAAAGTTAACCAGCCACTCTTCTGTCTTTCCGTCCACTTCCACCGGAACGACAATAGAACATGCATTGATTTCCTCAGACTCTTCCTGATCCTCCAGCTTTCCTTCTCTTTTCAGTTTACGCATAGCCATAAGAGCGACATCCATAAGGCAGACAAACTTATCCGTTCTTCCGGCAAAAATCTCCTTATGGGTTTTTAAGTATTCTTCATACGTCTTTTCCAGAACTTCTCTATAATATCCGTCCATAAAAGAAATATGTTTCAATTCCGTCTGGAACGTAGTATGACGGCAATGATCCGACCAATATGTATCCAGAACACGAATTTCTGTCATGGAAGGATCTCTGTTTTCTTCCGTCTTAAAATACGTTTGAATATGGAGGAAATCTTTAAATGTCATAGCCAGATTCAAGGAGTCGTATAACTTTTTCAACTCTGTTTCTTCCATATCCTTAAATCCGTCAAAAATAATTACATCTGCCGGTTCTTCAAATACAGTTACAAGAGTGTTTGGAACATCTGGCTGCGCTTCCCTGGAATCTACCGGATTGATGCAGTGATTCTTAATACGTGTCACTTCATCTCCTGTAAGCTTTCCGGAAATTACATAGGTGGTAGCAGACCGAATAACTACTTCTTCGTCTTCTTTCAGCAAACGAACACACTGCTGTGCAGAATCTGCTCTCTGATCAAACTGTCCAGGCAGATACTCTACAGAAAAAACAGTATCTTCCGGTTCGTGCGGAAATTCCATTTCATACAGATCATCCACAGGCGGCTCGGAGAAAATCGTGTCCTTACTTCTCTCATAGGTAGCATCTGAGATGTTTTCCATATCATAACGGATCAAAACTCTCACTTTGGTTACTGTCTGGATTCCAAGATAACTGCCGATTTCTTCCTGAAGCTCCTTTGCCTTTACTGCAAATGGTGCTTTCTTCTCCACGTATACTCTTCTAACGCTCATAACGTCCTCCATAGTATCTTTTTTCTATTCTTCTGCTGCTATAAATACTTTCGGAAACGGCTTCTGATTCTGCCGTAAAATCCCTGCGCAAACTATTTACAACTGCAAAAAGCCAAATTCCAAATTTATTATAACATTCTGTTTCCCGTCATGGCAAGTCTAAAAACTTACGAAACAAAGGGACGGTTTTTCTCAGCCCATAGAACTATTGACGGCATTTAAAGCAATTTTCATCAATTCCTTTACTTCATCCACTTCCATCTGCATTTTTTCTGCCACTTCCTCTGCTGTCGCTTCTCTTCCAAATTCCTGCGCCAGACGCCTGGTTACTTCATTCATCACATTGATTTCTGCCGCCAATGTTTCACCTACCTTATTTGACTCTTCCTGCTCATCCACAATCTGCTTTAACGCCTGGCGTACCTGGCTCTCCACCAGGGATAGAAATGCATCCACATATGCATCTTCCCCTTCCACAGAAGCGATGACATTTTCATAAGCCTGAACAGCCATCATAAGGGCCACATTTCCTTCCTGCACCAGGTCAGATATTGGAACTCCTTTTTCTCCATACTCTTGTGCCCAGTCAGACACCTGTCCCAAATGCCCCTCAATCAGCCTGCTTTTTGCCGTTTCATCTCCCTGTTTCATTTTTAATAAGAGTTTCTCTGTCTCTTCTTTTGAACATGGCAAAATTCCTTCCATTTCTTCTTCATACATTTTATAAACACGATCTTCCATTTTATCCATTCCTTTCCTAAAATCAATTATTCCATCTGGTTCTTCCAGAATTCTCTTATCTTTTCTCCCACTGTATCCATTCTCACAGGCAAATAATCATCCCATTCCATAGGAAACTGTTCCACATATTCCCTTGTTAAAAACCGGTCATCCAATAATAGGATAATCCCGCGATCATCCATCGTCCGAATCAACCGTCCAGCAGCCTGTAAGACTTTATTCATTCCCGGAAAACGATATGCAAAATCAAATCCCTTTTTCTCTTTTTCATCATAATATTCCTTTAAAATTTCTCTTTCTGTACATACCTGCGGCAATCCGGTTCCCACTACCATGACCCCGATCAAGCGGTCTCTTCTAAGATCAATTCCCTCAGAAAAAATCCCGCCGGTAACACAAAATCCCACCAGGCTGTTTGCCCTGGACTCTTCAAAATGCCCCAAGAACGCTTCCCGCATTTCTTCCGTCATATGCGTATCCTGTTTCACAATATCATAGGGTCTTTCTTTTTCTTCTGCCAGGCAAAACACCTGTTCCATATACTGATAAGAAGGAAAAAATACCAGATAATTTCCCTTTTTTTCCGAAACCGCCACATCGATATAGGTAAGAATTTTTTCAAATTCCCGATGTGTCCTCCTTGTATACCGGCTGCTCACATCGCAGCCAACACACAAAAGACGTTTTTTTTGTTCGAACGGGGAACCGACATATACTGCATATTCTTCCTGATTTCCACTCAACAGTTCTTTATAATACTGAATGGGCAGCATAGTCGCCGAAAAAAAGATGGTACTATTGCCTTTCTCCAGACACTCTTTTAATTGAAATGCCGGATTCACACAGAGAAGCTTTACCATAAAAGAGCCATCTTCCAACACCTCTGTGTATACACGATAATGTTCATCCATCCGGTCATATGTATTCAGGAAATCCCGAATCAGAAAGAAAAATTCCAAAGCCTCCTTATGGGGTTCGAATCCCGGATGTTTGTCACGAAATGTTTCCAGTTCCCCATAAAGACTTTCCAATCCCAACATAAGTGCCCCAAGCCCCTCTCCTTCGGGAAGCACACGATACCGCTCACATTCTCTTTTTAATGCCAGAAGGGCCCGGTTACACCGATCCAATTTTTTCGTTATCCTTTCATGTCCCCGATATAAGCGTTTTGCTTCCAGTATTTCTTCTTTTAAGATGCGGGCACTGTACATCTCTCTTGCTCTTTCCACCAAATTATGGGCCTCATCCACAAGAAACAGGTATTCTCCTGTTACCCCCTCTGAAAAAAATCTCTGCAGTTTTACATTGGGATCAAATGCATAATTATAATCACAAATTATGGCATCCATCCAGTAAGTTACATCCAGACACATTTCAAACGGACATACCTGATATTTTTCTGCATATGAAACGATCACATCCCGTGTGGCCTCCTCTTCGTGCTGAATCAAATCATAAACTGCTGCATTCACACGATCAAAATGTCCTTTTGCACGGACGCATGCCACAGGATTGCATTCCACCTGTTCAGCCACACATAGTTTTTCTTTTGCGGTAATGATAACACTGGATAATTTCATTCCATCATTTCTGAGAATGTGAAAACTCTCCTGTGCCACTGCTCTTGTAATTGTTTTAGCCGTTAGATAAAAAATTTTATCCGCCCATCCTTCTCCCACTGCCTTTACCGCAGGAAATACAGTGGATAAGGTCTTACCAATTCCTGTCGGAGCCTGTATAAATAAATTTCGTCCCTGTGTCATGCTCCGGTATACAGCCACCACCAGTTTTCTCTGACCTTCCCGGTAAGGATAGGGAAACTGCAGCTCCTTTATGGAGGCATTTCTGGCTTTTCGATGCTCATACATAAACTGTGCCCATTTGGCGTATTCACGGATGTATCCGGAAACTTCATCTGTCAACTGTTTTCTGGAGCAAACTTCGTGAAACCGTTTGATTTCTTCTGTCTCTATATTACAGTATGTCATCTGAATTCCCATTTTCTCCATTTCATGTTTTACCGCATACATGTAAGCATAACAGACTGCCTGAGCACGATGAACCGGAAACGGTGTCTGAAAAAGAGAAACATCTTGATACATACCTTTAATCTCATCAATGGTTACATTTCCCTCTTCATCCACCATAATGCCGTCCGCCCGGCCTTCCAATAGGATTTCCACATTTTGAACGGGAAAAACCATTTTCATACCCACTTCGGCCTGGTATCCCGCACCCATACGTTTTTGTATCTTCCGATGAATTCGGCTTCCTTCCTGCATAGCTTCCCGGTTCACCGTCCCACGTCGGTTATCCAGATCGCCGGAACGCAAAACAAATTCTACCAAATCCCTTACGGAAATGCGAATTTGATTTTCCACCATTTTATGCATCTGCCAATCCTCCGCATTTCTCCATTGCATTCGCGCACGGCTCGTTGTCTGCGCCCATATAACCGAAAAAAGCCTTTCAGACATTCCTGAAAGACTTTTTATCCAGTCGAGGCGACGTGATTCGAACACGCGACCTCTGCGTCCCGAACGCAGCGCTCTACCAAGCTGAGCCACACCTCGATTCATGACCGTCACAAGTTTTCTTGTCGATCACACGGATGTTAGTATAATACCATATGTTTCATTTGTCAATACATTTTTTATATTTTTTTCTTGTAACGTAACAGTTCAGCCATAGGGCTGTAACGGGAGAGAAAATTATGCTTGCATAATTTTTCGACCGATCAGACCTATGAGCTGAACGCCTGTAAAGGAGTAAAACGGTGGCGACAGCCACACTAAGCACGCAGTGCGGTTTTACGAATGGCGCGGGCTAAACTGTTACCTTTATCGGTCGATCAATTTTCCTTTATAAAAAATTGCTTTGATTTCCAGATTTTGATCCAAAAGAACCACATTGGCATATTTTCCATCTTCCAGACTGCCATACTCTTCAAACAATCCAATGGATTTTGCCGGATTTTCCGCAGCACAGCGCACTGCACTTTCCAATGGAATTCCCATTTCTTTTACAGCCACACGGACACAGTCCATTAAATTTGTAGCAGAACCGGCAATCGTTCCATCCTTTAACGTTGCACGATTACCCTTTTTAAAAACTGCCTGTCCTCCCAATGCATATTCTCCGTCCTGCATACCGGTAGCTTCCATACTGTCACTGATCATACAGATTCGTTCATCTGAAAAAATCTTAAACGTCGTACGCACTGCCGCCGGATGAATATGAACACCATCGCATATCAGTTCCACATACACATGGGGAGAATCCGCTGCTGCACCTATGACACCTGGTGCTCTGTGGGAATATGGCGGCATTGCATTGTAAAGATGGGTCACATGGGAAGCTCCCTCCTCAAATGCTTTCATAGCCGTATCATAATCCGATGTCGTATGTGCCACAGAAACCACCGTGGAATCCTTTACGCCACGGATAAACTCCAACGCACCATCCTCTTCCGGAGCCAGTGCCACTTGGCGGATCATCCCGCCCGATGCCTGATTCAACCGATGAAACATAGCTGCATCCGGTCGATGAACAAAGGCTTCATTCTGTGCCCCCTTCTTTGCCTTTGAGATAAAAGGACCTTCCATATTGATTCCCACCAGTTCAGCACCTTTTTCATTTTTATGCTGTGCTGCTGCCCGGCACACCTTTTGCAGGGTTTCTTCATCCAGGGTCATTGTAGCCGGTGTGATTGTCGTGACACCGCAGGACAGCTCATAATCAGCCAGTGCCTGAATGGATTCCTCTGTTCCATCACAAAAATCATGGCCTACACATCCGTGAAAATGAATATCTACCAAACCTGGAATTGCATAACAGCCTTCCCCATCAAAAATCTCTTCTTCCGAAGCAGCTGACGCAATACGCTCTCCGCAAATACCGATTTCTCCTTCACAAAACTGATGATCCGCTCCATATACTTTTACATTTTTTATTTTCATTTTTTTCCTCTTCTCCATATTTTCTTTGATAAGTTATTTAGTATCCCAATTTGGGAAGTACATTTTTGGGCTGGTCTACAAATACAATATCTGCATTTTGATCCAAATAATGTTCTTCTTCATGAATTACAACCATCTTTTTCCCATTAAAGTATTTCAGATAATGCTGAAATGTTTCTGAATCCAAATCTGTTCCGATACAAAGAAGTACATCTGCCTTCTCCACCTCCTCGGTCGCCTTTGTCATCAAGCGGCTGTCCAACATTTCACCAAACAAATATACCATGGGACGTATGACAGAATTACATGTCTCACAAAGCGGGACTCCCTTTGCCTTCCTGATATATTCAATGGAGTACTCTTTTCCGCAGTGAAGACATTTGTTCTGATAAATGCTTCCCCGAAGTGAAATCACATTCTGGCATCCTGCCCGCTGCGGAAGTTCAAACACATCATTGGAGATAATACACTGAAGCTTTCCTGCCCGCTCCATTGCCGCCAATGCATATGCTGATTCTGTAGGTTCAAGATCCACATTAATGATTTCATTCTTGTAAAACTCAAAAAACTGATCTGTTCTCGTATTATAATACACACTGGAAAAAATGTAATCCGGAGACATCTTATATTTTTTTTCAATATCATACGTTTTTTCAGCGGATTTCAAACCTAAAAATCCCGCTTCTTCTTTCATCTGTGATCCCAAAAGAGCCACCGTATACTGACTCTCATCCAAAACCCGTTTTAAAATATCAATTGTCCCGCGAACCATACTATCTTCCCCTTTCCGAACCATCTATAATCAGCGGTTTCACTAATATAATTATAGTTTTTGCTTCTATTTCTGTCAATATGCTTCCCAATTTCTCCGTCGCCATAAAATTATATGTAACAGTTCAGCCATAGGTCTGTAGCGGGTGAGAAAATTATGCTCGCATAATTTTTCGACCGGTCAGACCTATGAGCTGAGCGCCTGTAAATGAGTAAAACAGTGGCGACAGCCACAATAAGCACGCAGTGCGGTTTTACGAATGGCGCAGGCTGAACGGTTACAATTATATGGAAAAATTCGTGTCTTTGCTTCAAAAACCGTTTGTTTCATTGCAATTTCGTTGATTCTTATCGCCTTTTTGTCGCATCTCAGGAAAAACAGCGGAATGAATTGCCTATATTTAGGGAAAAATTTAAATGACACTTCCTTTCTGTAGCCATTTCTATTAAAAATCAAAACAATACCCTGCCAAAAAAACATCAGCTTTTTTTGCAATATCCCGTTTTTTTACATTTTTCGACTTTATTTTTAAAAAACAATAGATTTTATATTCCAATAATGTTACACTAAAATGTACCATTTATATCGGATACAACTTATTTAAATATACAGAGAAAAGGGGATTCCAATCATGAAAATCGGATTTGATAATGACGCCTATCTGAAAATGCAGTCAGAACACATCAAAGAAAGAATCAGCCACTTTGATAACAAACTTTATCTGGAATTTGGAGGAAAGCTGTTTGATGATTACCATGCTTCCCGTGTTCTTCCCGGGTTTGCTCCCGACAGTAAACTCCGTATGCTGATGCAGCTAGCTGATCAGGCTGAAATAGTGATCGTCATCAGCGCTGCTGATATTGAAAAGAATAAGATGCGCAGTGACCTTGGAATCACTTATGATGAAGATGTTCTGCGTCTTATGGATTTATTCCGTTCCAAGGGACTTTATGTGGGCAGTGTGGTTATCACACAATATTCTGGTCAATATAGTGCTGACATTTTCCGCGAGAAATTAACACGCCTTGGAATCCGTGTTTATACCCATTATGTCATCGAAGGCTATCCGAGCAATATTCCTTTGATCGTCAGCGATGAAGGTTACGGAAAAAATGATTATATTGAAACCACCCGTCCTTTGGTTGTCATTACCGCCCCCGGTCCCGGAAGCGGAAAAATGGCTACCTGTCTTTCTCAATTATACCATGAACATAAAAGAGGAATCCGTGCAGGTTATGCAAAATTTGAGACATTCCCTATCTGGAATCTTCCTCTGAAGCATCCGGTCAACCTGGCTTATGAAGCTGCTACAGCAGATCTCAATGATGTTAATATGATTGACCCGTTCCATTTGGAGGCTTATGGTATTGCTACCGTTAACTATAACAGAGATGTGGAAATCTTCCCTGTTTTAAATGCAATCTTCGAACGCATTTTCCAGAAAAGTCCATATAAATCCCCTACTGATATGGGTGTAAATATGGCCGGAAACTGCATTATCGATGATGAGGCATGTAAAGAAGCATCCCGTCAGGAAATTATCCGCCGTTATTACAATACCAGAAATGATTTTCTGGAAGGAAAATTGGCACAAAGCTGTATTTACAAAATTGAATTACTGATGAAACAAGCTGGTATTACCCCACAGGATCGTCTTGTTGTTCCCGCTGCTTTGGAACTGGCTGAAAAAACAGGCGCTCCGGCTGCTGCAATCCAATTGGCTGACGGTACTATTATTACAGGAAAAACCAGCGATCTCTTAGGTGCTTCTGCCGGTCTTTTACTCAATGCATTAAAGGATTTAGCCGGTATTGCCCACGAAACCCATGTTATCAGTCCATCGGCTATTGAACCAATCCAGGATTTGAAAACCGATTATCTTGGAAGCCGCAATCCACGCCTCCATACCGACGAGGTTTTGATTGCACTTTCCATCAGTGCTGCCAATAATCCGGATGCAAAAAAAGCAATGGAACAGCTGCCTAAATTGAGAGGATGTGAAGTCCATACTTCTGTTATGCTGTCCGATGTGGATCGCAAAATCTTCAAAAAGCTCGGTGTCAACCTGACATGCGAACCGAAATATGAAAGCAGCAATTTGTACCATTAATACAAAGGAGAGGCTCCATGAAAATCATAGGAATCGCCGGTGGAACCGGTTCTGGTAAATCCACCTTTACGAATCGGTTAAAGCAGGAATTTTCAAATGATATCGCTGTTCTTTATCACGATAATTATTATAAAAGACAAGATCATCTTCCCATGGAAGAGCGCAAAAAAACAAATTATGATCATCCGTCGGCATTGGATACCGACCAATTGGTTCACGACTTGGAACAACTAAAAAAGGGCTATCCTATTGATAGCCCGGTTTATGATTTCAGCCAGCATAATCGAACAAATGCAACCATCCTTATAACACCGCATCCCGTTATTTTGGTAGAGGGGATCCTTGTTCTCTCCGATGACAGGCTGCGTAACCTGATGGATATGAAAATCTTTGTGGAAGCCGATGCAGATGAACGAATCCTGCGCCGGGTTGTACGTGATGTCAAAGAACGGGGACGGGACATAGAAGGAATCGTGGAGCAATATTTAAACTCCGTAAAACCCATGCATTATATTTATGTAGAACCAACAAAGGCCCTTGCTGACCTTGTTATTAACAGCGGTATGAATGAAGTCGCATTTCAAGTAGTAAAAACACAAATCCAGGACTGGTTAAAAAAATGAGGAAAAAGGAACGGGATCGTCCCAAATCACTTTTTTCCCTTCTAGAATACGGGCCGGATTGATTTCCAAAAGTAATTCAAAACAATTGGGTCCATATTCTCCATCCAATGCATACTCCAGTTCTGTCATATCCGGCGTCCGCACAAATGCTCCATGAGCATCGGACGCCACGACTGCGATCAGACGGTGGCGCAAAAGTTGCGCCGCCGTTTTTCTTACCCGATTTCCAAATCGTCCCAATATACTTCCTTTATTCATCTGTATGATCACGCCCATCTGATACCACTCAAATACCAGCTGCGGATCTTCCATTACACACATATACCGCTCCGGATGTGCCAGCATGGGAACATACCCTTCACGACACAGACGCTCCAAAGAACGCGCCATTACATTCCCTTCTGTATGGAATGCAAATTCAATCAAAGGAGTTCTCGTATTTCCCAGACAAATTAATTCTCCGTCATTCAATTTTTCAGGGACATCTTCCGTCATAAAAATTTCCATACCTTCTATCAGTGTTAAAGGCAAATGTTCTTTGGCAATGCATTTTCTTAATTCATTCATCTGCATCCGATAGCGATCCCCCCATTTGTAATCGATCATACCCGGTATATTTTTATGGGGAGTCGCAGCAATCACTGCAGTACCGCAATCTACTGCCTGCCTTGCCATAGCCAACGCCATCTCCATATCCCTTGCTCCGTCATCCATCTCAGGAAGAATATGCATATGTAAATCGATCATAGCCATTCCTTTCTCACTGTACTGTCACACGAAGAACAGCGGATGTTTCTGCTGTATGGTCATAAGAATCCAGACGATATACAACCGAATACGTTCCCGGTGTTCCCATTTGCACCGATCCTTCGATTTTTACCTGTTCCAAAGCCTCTCCCCTTCCGTTATCTGCCTTTTCTATATAATCAAAGGGGTTCCACTCACCGCCCAAGGGAAGTGTGATTTCTTTTTCATACAGTTCTAAAACCGGATCATTCACTTCTCCTTCCACATGAGCTGTCACAGTTATCTCATCGCTATCCATAAACTCATTCCGCACCGTAAACGTGATCTGATACCATTCATTTTCGGTCTTTTCTCTTTTCCAGGTAATTTCTTTTGTAATATCCATGGAAAAACCATTTTGGGCAGATAACTGTTGTTTTTCGTCCAACACATCCACCAACTGTTCCAATTCTTCCGCTTTTAATTCCAACGGATCCGTGGCTGTAATTTCCGGACCGGAATAGCCTTTCAGAACCAATCTTCGTTCCCGTACCACTTCATTTCCGTTTTCATCAAACAAACGATAACGAATCGTTTTTTGTCCCAAATTCTGTGTACTGATCAAAATTGCCTCTACCTGATCTGTCTTATCATTCCCTGCTTCATCCGAAGCGGAAACGCCTTCCATCAAATCAAGGGTTCCTTTTCCCTCATAAATCAGATCCTCTTCATCAAACGTGATAGTCACTTGAGAAGCCGCTTTTGTTTCTTTCTCTACTGTTTTCCTATCCTTTTGCTTAGCAATAACAAGTAATAGAACCATACACAACAATGCCAAAATACCAATAACTGCTTTTAAAACGATTCTTTTATTTGTCTTCTTCATCTTCCCTGCTCTCTGTTTTTTCTGATTCCTTTCCGTAATAGGAATGTCCATATTTTCCGTATCTTCCATATCTTCCATAAGATCGATAATAGCTATAGGAACCATATCCACCCGCTATTCCCGATACACCGTTGAATACATAACCCAATAATTTATTGTCATTCTCATCCAATGCGGAAATACTGTCTATAATCCTTCGTTTCTGAATATAGTCCTGCATGATAATATAAATAATACCATCGGCATAATCCCTTAAAAGAAGAACATCCTCAAAACCTTCACTGGGAGGTGCATCTAAAATAATGTAATCCATCTCTTCTTTCATTTCAGACAAAACGGTACCCAAAGCAGGCTGTGCTAAAATAGAAGATGGGCGTTTCACCTGTTTTTTTCCGCCTAGAAAATAAATTCCACCTTCCTTGATCTCCTGAACCGCCTCTTTCCATTTTACTTTTCCTTCCACCACCTGCACCAGTCCTTCCGGTTTTGCTGCATGGATTTCATCGGATAATTGTTGTTTTCGTAAATCTCCATCAATCAGCAATACTTTTTTTCCATGTGCTGCCAATTGATATGCCAAATTCAGGGAAACCACCGATTTTCCCTCTCCGGAAACGGTACTTGTCACCAAAAGTACCTTTCCGTTTCGTTCCTTCAATTCCCGTTCCATACGAATCTGAAGAGTTTCTATATTTTCAGCAAACCATGGATTCCCCCTACTGTTTCGAATACTTGGAAATGCCATTTTGTTGTTTTTCTGTTTTTTTCCGCGTATTTTCCGGCGAACCTTTGGCAGGGAAACCAGGCAGGTTAAATTCAGAGCCTGTTTCAATTCTTCCTGTTTATGTACCGTTTTTCTGAAAAATGCATATACGATAATCCAAACAAATCCTACTGCTGCGCCCATCATTGCCCCACGTTTTACACTTCGTGTGTAATTCGGCTGATTATAGGGTTCCTGCGGATAAGAAGGCATATCTATCATATAAAATTTTGTTTCTCCGATAACAAATCTTGCCACATCCGGATACACACGTATCGCAGATTCTAAAATGGCTTTTGCTGTTTCCGGATCCCTGCTGACTGCACTCATTGTCACCATATTGGACTGGGAAATCGTCTGTGCTGTCACCGAACCCTGTATCGTATCCGTACCCATATCTTCCTTCATCGCATCGGTTAAAAGTTCACTGCTCAATATGTAGGGAAACGTCTTTGCCAGCTGATCTGCTGTGGAACTGTCATAATAATAATTATAAGAGTCATTTTCGGAAGTACTCGTCGTCACGGTAAATGTCGCCTCGGAACGATACATGGGAACATAGCTTTTTACAGCCCGCAAATACATGACCGTTCCTCCCAAAAAAGCCAGCACAAAAACGAGCCACCAAAATTTTTTTATTCCACGCAAAAAATCTTGCAAAAGAACCAGCAGATCAATTTCCATTTCTTCATTTATCTGTTTTTCCTGTTCCATACTTTTTTCTCCATCATCTTCTGCCTTTTTTGTCCTGATATCCATAATAACCATAGGATGCCGATGTTACTTTCCATGGATACTCTCTATGAAAAGCATTTAAAATATACCCGGCAAAATCCACACCTGACTGAGTCACCACATCAGAAATATCATTGATTACTCCGATTGAACTCCAATCCTGACGAACGACTACCGCTACGGTATCCACCTCTCCCATTATGATTTCCGCATCCGTCGTCATATTCATGGGCGACGTATCCACAATAACGTAATCCACCAACTTACGACAGCTGCGCAGAAACTGTTTCATCGTTTCTCCGTTCAAGTCTTTTCCGGATTCCCGTATGCTTTGGTACTGATATACCACAAACAATCCCTCTTTTTCTTTTACCACAGTATCCTGGATTTCGCACTTTCCCTCCAAAAATTCTGAAAGGGAGTGGGCCGTATCTTTCTCTTTCTCAAATATTTTATACAGAGAAGGTTTTCTCAGATCACTGTCAATAAGCAAAACTTTTTTTCCTTTTTCCGCCATAGCCAGCGCAATATTGACAGCCACAGAAGATTTTCCCTCATTCTCTTCTGCGCTGGTAATCAGAAGGATCTTTTGGTTTCTCCGTTTCATATGATGTTCCACCAGGGTGCTGACTTTTCGAACCGATTCACTAAATGCCATACTGTGAAGACGGGATGTAATCAACAATGCCTTTTTTCTTCTCTTGATAGCAGTCTTCAAAGTACGATTTTTCGTTTCGTAAGGAATCACACCGATCACATGTCCATCCAGCTGACGTCTGGCTGTTTCCTTTGTCTTTACGGTAAAACGAAGGTATGACATCAGTATAATAGCGGCAGCAGCCAATCCCCCTCCTGCAGCCATCCCCATTTTCTGTATTTTTCCGATATTCTGAACATTCGATGGGCTGTATGGAACCGATGGCTCTTTTACCATATCCAGACGGGCATTGGAAAACAGATAATCGGATACCGAATCATAATTTCTCAGTGCCGACCATATCATCAGATACGTTTCACGGGGTGTCTCTGCTGTGGCACTTAAAATCAAAAGATTGGTTTCCTCAATCACCGTTGCCCCCAGTGTTCCGTTTATGCTTTCTCCTCCCAAATCCTCTTCAATTTTCTTTTTCAACGCATCACTTTTGAATACTTCCCCCAAAACCTGTGCCATCTCATTGGTCAGGCTCAGCGAGGTATAAACACTTCCGCTGCTTCCCTTTGCTGTCACCGCTACCGTCGCAGATGCTGTATATTTTGGTACATAGCGAAGCCGATAGACGCCTGTCACACCCAAATAAACGGAAATGGCTGCAAGAATAATCACCCAGCAGTTTTTCAAAAGATCGACACAGATACTCCTAATATTGATGTCTTCCAAACGATTTTCCATCCGCTTCTCCTCCTATTCCTGCACGATCACCGGCAGCCATGTAATTCCTTTCTGCCCTTCTGCATTTTCTGCTGTATATTTTACTTCATAACATCCGGAAACCGCCGGATCCACATTGGATTCCACAGTTATTGTTACATCTGTTTCTTCATCTCCATCTTTTTGATATACCGCTTCCACATATCCCTGTGCATCAAAATCACTATTTTTTTCCAAATATATCAAATTGGTTTTAAGCTCCAGCGTCAATTCCATCCACTCTTCCTCTACCACATGAACAGGAAATGTAACATCCACAAAATCCCCGAAACTATTGGAAACCTCCACATCCATGGTGTAATCTCCCGCCTGTGCATAACTAATGGTATGATCTGTCATCTTAACCTGATCACTGATATCCCCATCCAATACATCCGTTGCTCCCACATAGGTACTTGCATTTCCGCTTTTTCCCTCTTCAAATACCAACGGTGCATGTAACGTAAACCGGGGAGAGATATAATCCGTAAATTCCACTTCCCGTGTCAGTGTTGCCGCCTGATTGGCAGAATCAAATACCACATAAGTAGCGCGGCAGACTCCGGTAGAAACAAATCGGGATAAGCCACCCAAAAGAATTTCTTCGGTCAAATCCCCATCTTCCTCATCCCAGGCCTGCAATCCCTCCATAATCTCTTCATTGGTATAGGAACAGGATAAGGAAATACGTTCCGTTTCACTGGTAATCTGCGGGCGATTGGGATCTTTCTGTGTCTGTTCTTCATAGACTGCCCATCCATATACCCCTACTGCCATCACAAATATAATTACTACTGCTATTCGTATTATTCTCATATCTTCCGCTTTCCTTTCCGGAATTTCTTTTCTTTTCCAAATATGGACAACTTTTGTTCTATTTGTTATAATCTATCTATATCATGATGTTTGCTAAAGCGATATGCTTTCATCTTTTTTTCACATTAAGATGTTGGGGTCAAAAGGTATTTTGCCCCCAAGGATAAAGGAGGATGTCCTATGTATTCCGATTTTTTCACATTGATTCGTCATTATTTTCATCAAACTCCCTGTCTATTTTCTAACCCTGACTGGGAAAAAATCTATGAACTGGCAAAAAACCATCATATCCTGCCTCTGATCTATGAGGCAGCCCGCACCCTTCCCGAATTTCAGCAGGCTTCCCCTTCCCTTCAGATGAACTTTCAATCCAAAGCGATTGGTCTCATCGTAGGACAGCAGACCCGCACAGACTTTTTCCTGGAAACCTATGGCCATCTGACAAAGAAGGGACTCAGACCTCTGATTTTAAAAGGATTGATCTGTCGTCTTCTTTATCCCCAACCGGACTGTCGCCCTTCCAGCGATGAAGATTTATGGATTGATCCAAAGGATTTTCCCCTTTATGATTCCATTTTAAAAAAATGCGGATACCACTGTGTATTGGAACAGGTATCGCCTTCCATGCTGAAAAACGCTCAGACCATTAACTACGAACATCCCCTGTTAACTCTGGAACTTCATATCAATCCCTTTAGCACGAAAAGCGATACCCACAAAGCCATGAATCGGATTTTCTCCCAGGCTCTCTCTCAAGCCCATACCTTTCATTATAACGGACAGACACTGTATACCCTTTCCCCCACCCATCACTGTCTTTTTCTCTTTGTCCATCTCTATAAACATTTTTTATCCGCCGGTGCCGGTATTCGCCAGCTTTTGGACCTCTGTCTGTTCCAACAGGCTTATCAGGAAGAAATTGACCAAACCGTAGTGGATGCCGGTATTCGCAGTCTTAAACTAACCACCTTTTATGCTGCTCTCATGAAAATCGGAAGAGACACGCTGGGCTTTTCCAGCCTTCCGCAAAAATCATCACCGGACACCCGTCCGCTCCTTTTGGAGCTGGTCGACGCCGGATGTTATGGTTCCCACAGCGATACCCGCCGTTACAGCTCCGTCTTTACCCAAGCCACCCTCCATCCGTCCGCCATCAAAGGACCGCTCCACTTTCTTTCCATCCTGTTTTTGCCTTTTTCTTCCATGTGTATTCTTTATCCCCAATTAAGCCATCGCCCCTGGCTCCTTCCCTTTTTCTGGATCAAACGCTGGAAGCGAATCGGCAGACAGATGCTTCATGGAAACATTCATCTCATGCAAAGCTACCAGACAGGAAAGAATCGAATTCGTCTGTTCCGTCTCTATAAGATCCGGCCCATAGAAAAGGAGGATCCTTCCCACAGGCACTGACCTTTTTTACATATTTCCTGTTCCGCTGTCCTCTTTCATCCTGCCGCCTTCCACCCGGTAAATACGGTTACAGACAGCAAAGACACTGGGACGATGGGCCGCCACAATGATCAGGCGATTGGGATCATGTTTTACAATATTTTCAATCACCCTTTGCTCTGTTTCCATATCCAGAGCACTGGTGGCTTCATCCAAAAGCAGAATCGGGGCATCGGTCAGAATCGCCCGTGCTATGGAAATTCTCTGTTTCTGTCCTTCGGAAAACCGCTGTCCCAATTCCCGCACCTGGGTATTCAGCCCTTCTTCCAGCTTTTCCACAAATTCCCAGGCACAAGCCATCTGCAGTGCCTGAATCAATTCTTCTTCTTTCGCGTCGGGCTTCATCATCTTCAGATTATCCGCAATGGTACCCTGGAATAACAAGTTTCCCTGGGGAATATAGCGAAACAGGCAGCGGGTGGAAGGTGAAACTTCCATACTTTTTCCTCCCACCCTTCCGATTCGAAGGGATCCCTTCCGCAGCGCATATAACCCTAAAAACAGACGGAAGGTGGTCGTCTTTCCTTCTCCCGAAGGACCCACAAGTCCGATAATCTCCCCCGGTGCCCCGTAAAAAGAAGCACCTTCATAAATGGGAGTTCCATTCTCATACCAGAAAGTTCCATCTTTCATCTCCAGATACAGTCCGCCCTCTTCTTTCAGCTTTTTTGCCTCTTCCTCTCCCTTTCTGTCCTCTTTTGGCTTATCCACCAATTCCATCACACGGCCTGCACTGATTCCTGCCCGGATAGCTGTGGGCAAAAGACCGGTTACCGAAGAAAAGGATCCTCTTAAGGAACCTGCCATTCCCACCAGCATCGTCATACTTCCGTAACTGATTTCCCCCCGCCACAGTCTCCAAATGGCAAATCCATAACAGGCATATCCCACTGCCTGTCCCACCAGAGACGTCACAACCGTCAAACCGGACTGAAAACGATTCTGATCCAGAGACATCTCCATAGATTCCTGCTGTACCCGATGAAATCGGCCGGTAAAATAAGGAATCAGATCAAAGGCTTTGATAATCTGCAAATTCTGAAAAATCTCCTGGTCTACAGTCATTTTTGTGCTGGCCAGATTCTGATTTTTTTCCTGGTATTCCCGCATCCGTCTGGCCATATACCGACTGGATAAAAGCGTAATGGGGGCACCTGCCAGTGCAATCAGTGCCATCACCGGATCATTCTGCATCATAATCAGAAACGCACCGCCAAAACTGATGAATACCGAAATCACATTGGGAATAAAACTTAAAATACTATTGGAAATCATTCCCGTATCCCCGTTCATCCGGTACAAAATATCACCGGAGCGGTAGGATGCGATGGATTCCCACTCTACCGATAAAATCTGGGTAAAAATATCGGCTTTAATTTCGTTTGTAATCTTCAAACGGATTTTCAGGGAAATTCTCTGCTTCACCACATTGATGAGAATCTGTCCCACGCCCACGCCCACATACAGCGAGGCCGCCGAAGCAATATCGGAAGCATTGTATCCCGTCACCGCATCAATCAAAGTCCTGGAAACCAGAGAAGTTCCCAGTCCCAAAAGGGAACCGGAAACTCCCAGTCCTGTATAGACAGCCACCAGGAGCCAGTAGCGCCGGATATACTGCCCCAGCCATTTCCACTGGGACAGCAGTTCCCGCAATCTCCCCTCCCGTATCCGTCTCCTGTAATGTGCAATTTTATTTAACATGAAAAACCACCTGTTCCGTCAGTCTCACCGCATCTTCATCGGGTCTGCAGGATAATTCATACACCGGAATCTTCTTTAACAGATGATCCAGTGTCTCTAAACAAAGCTCCATTCCGCCTTCCAGCCACTGGGGATAAAAGACACTATTGGACACTTCCGTTACCTTTTCAAATCCCGTCAGTTCCCGAATGGAGTTTTCCTTCGCCTGTTTTAACACTACCATGACTGCCACCGGCACACTGGTATTCTCACAGTAGGGAGAAGATCCATGCCAGGGAGTTCCCCATCCCAGGAACCCATCGGCCGTCTCCTGAACAAAAACTGCATCTCCATTGATAATCAAAGCATCCCGATAACGATTCCATAGCTCTGCCTGAGTCGTCTTCCCAATGCCGGAAGGCCCCAGAAACATAATGCCTTTTCCATTCCAGTCAATAAGAGAGCTATGGAACAATACCATATTTTTTTTCACTGCTTGTGCATAAAACATTTGGAGAAGAAATAAATCCAAATTTTCTTTTTGTTCAATTTGGATAACTTTACCGATAGACCAATCCGAACTTACAAGCATAATATCGTTTCCCATTTTTAAGCAATGAGTACCCATTTGGGTAATGGTAAAAAATTCTATTCCTTTAATAAATTCTGTTTTCTGAAACTCAACGACAATATCATATTGATTGGTAAAATCTTCTTCAACAAACTTTTCCCAATATTCTTTTTGTGAATTCCATATATTGATTTTTAAAATAATACCACATATCTTACATACCAGCATATTTTTATTCAATGATGAACACAGTTCCCTCCTCCACTCCCATATACTACATCTTCAAAGTTCCTCATATAGTCCCTAGCAGTTTCATAGTCCAGTGCTCCTAAAAAATCTTGCCAATCAGAAAAAACTTTATTTAAATTTCTATCTTGTCCTGCTTCTGCTAATTTGTCCAGATAGTCTATGACTGCTTGATCATCCGCAAATTTTCCCATTGGACCTGTTTCAATGTCAGTAAACCATCCTACTCCAATAAAACCATTATCATTCCAATCGTAATATACACCTCCAACTGCTGTACCTCCTGATGGAATCACCGCATCATTCGATGCACTATAGGCCTCCACAGGACTGTATGGCATTGGCACATAATTTGATCCATTCATAGTTTCACTCACCTTTCTCTTCTTTCCAATATTTCTTTATTCGATCGCAAAATTTCTCATTTACCTGATACAAACTGCCACACTCGGTTTCCAGTGTGGCGGCACATTTAAAACACACGGAAGCTGCTTCACAGCTTTTACATTCCTTCGGCCACTGTAGTTGTTCTTCGAAGCGAATCAGTTCCACCCATGCATTTTGGAAGGTCTGCTCTTTCACGGAAATGTGCGGTTCTCTCATAAAGCCGCAAAATTTCATGATCCCATCCCAGCTGATCCAGTAGCCCAGCCGGTAATCCCGGCAATAGGTACAAGGTTTTCTTGTAATATCCACCGGATTTTTCAAATACTTTCGTATTTCTTTTCTTTTTTCTTCGTCCAGCTTTTCCGTTACCCGAAGTTCATTCACATCGTAAGAAGCGCCCCGCACCGACTGCCGGATCCCACCGGTAGCCATCCATGGTAGGCCATGCTGAAACGCATAAAAAGCCATCCGTTTCACATCATCCTCATTCTGGCGGATCACGGTACTGACCAGCTGTATGGGAATTTTCCTCTCCCACAGATGGCGAAGCCCCTCATCTACACGAGTAAAACCTTTTTCCACACGACACACCTTTTCGTATACCGCATCACTGGATCCATATAAGGTTACTTTTGCCAAACGCGGCGGGTATTCTTCCAGCAGAGAAAGTATGTTTCCCCGTATCATGGATGCATTGGTCTGCAAGGTTATGAAAAATCCCATCTGGGACAATTCCCGATAAATCACTTCAAATTCCGGATGCATCAGCGGTTCTCCGCCTGTAATGCAAAGCCATGTGGTCCCTGCCTCCTTTGCCTGTGCTGCGATGCGAAGCCATTCCTTTGCTGAAAGCTCCTTTCCAAATTTGGGAATCTCTTCTGCTTTCAGATGAACATAACACATACGGCAGTCAAAATTACACCGGGGAGTCAGTTCAAAGGTTCCCGAAATGGGAAGGGCATCGGCATAAGCTTTTTCCCAGACAGCCTTATAAAAGGGATCCAGCCATTCCATCCGGCGGCAGGCCGGTTCGAATTCTTCTGTCATCTGCTCACTCCTTTTTCGGCATTCGGACAAATACCCGTCCCCTTACCTTTCCGTCATCCAAAATATTATTATCTCCCAATGTTTTCAAAAAACGGTCAATATCGGCTCCTGCCTGTTCTTCTGAAACTCCGGTATAACGTTCCATAATCCTTTTTACCAGATCCTCTTTTTCAAACTCATGTTCCTTCATGTAGTCCCACAAATACGCCGCTGAAGAAGAAATATACACAATGGACGTCACCTCCTGCACCCGCTTTCCGGTCGGTACAATGACATATTGCCCGGCTACCTCCCGCAAGATTAAACCATCCTTTAGTTTCATGTCTTTGCCTCCTCTCATTTCACGGCTCAGACCACCGTTTTTTCTGCACAATTTTATCGTAACAGTTCAGCCATAGGGCTGTAACGGGCGAGAAAATTATGCTCGCATAATTTTTCGACTGATCAGACCTATGAGCTGAGTGCCTGTAAATGAGTAAAACAGTGGCGACAGCCACAATAAGCACGCAGTGCGGTTTTACGAATGGCGCGGGCTGAACTGTTACATTCTATCCTGTTTTTCTATATTACGATAGTTGTTTCCATATTATCTTAACAAATTCATCCTGCTTTGAAAATGCATTTCACGTTCCCTTAAGTGCATTTCACGCTACATCGATTTCTTGCCCTCACCCCAATACCATAAAAACCACAGGGAAAACCTTTTTCTTTCGCTACTATAAGTACAATGAATCGGTCCGCTCTCATATTTTTTTAATATCCAATCCACACTTTTTAATCCAATGCCGCCATGTTCTTTCGAAGATTTTAACTGTTCCACGGATAGATCTGTCTCTGCTTCCTCTGCGATCCCAAACATCTCACAGCTATTTTCAATCCGGACACCTATGGCGTGATTCACGATTCCTATTTCCACAGATATCTGCTTTTCTTTCGTATCACGTGCCGCTTCTATGGCATTTTCCAGGCAATTTCCAAAAACAATGGTCAAATCCAGAGAATCCACAATTCCTTCCGGCATTTCCGCCTGAATCTGACAGGTAATTCCCTCTTCCTGTGCCATGCCGACATAATACGTAAACAATGCATTAAGCGTGATGTTTTCACAAAACTGTCTCAGTTCAATGCTTTCATTTTCTTCATACACCTTAGCAATATGATCCAGCGCTTCCGACACTTTATTTTCTTTCAATAGTGCTGTCAAAAGTCTCATATGATGCCGCTGATCATGGCGCTGCCTCTTCGCCCGTTCAATTTCTCCGGTTATTTTTTTATATTGAAGATTCCGTAATTCGATTTCCTGTCTCTGCATTCGTTCCTGCTCCATCTGCGCAATCTTCCAAAAGCTGAGACGATACAGATGAATAAACTGACCGCCGACAAACAAATACAGAATCAATTCAAAAATCTCCACAAACATGTCCCGTTTTTCTTCATTCCAGTGAAGAACCGTAGAGAAAATGCACATCGCAATTACGTATGCCGCCGTTATTCCGCTTACCATAAGCAAACTGTCTTGTATTTTTTTTCCGTGCATTTCCAAAAAAATTCTTTTTTGGATATATCCCAAAGTGCGGAAAAAAAGCGGAAAAAGAACAATCATGGTACAGCCATACAAAAGAATTACCAAACAGGAATATAATTCGATCTGCTCCTCTTTTGTAATAAGTTTCAATATAAAATTGACCACAACATACTGTGTCAATCCATAGTACAATACAATACTTGTGACAAATGCCTTTTTATACCATTCTGTATTGACCATACGAAAGAAAATGGATACACATACGATAATCGCCATAACCATATAAAGATTTCCCACTACTTCCACGGGAACTTGATTCCAGATTTTCAAAATCCAAGGGAATATCATGGCACTTACGAAAACAACCCCTGCCATAATACCCATAAATTTTTTCTTTTCTATCTTCCATTTATATGCTTCAAACGGACGGCAACACAAAAGCAGACAGGGATACAATTGTAAAAAAATCCCAATGTATTCCGTATAAAATAATCCCATTTCATCTATACCTCTCCCCATTCTGTCTGTCGTTTTTTTAATACACGCATCACATACGCTTCATACTGTTTTTTCACTTCCGACCGATTCATTCGGCTGATTTCCAAATCCATGCCATTTTTCAGAATACAAAACGTAGAAGAAATGACATCGATGAAATCCATATTTACAATCAATCCCCTTTTAATTTTCAAAAAGTCTTCCGTCAGATGTTCCTCCAAATCTTTCAGTGTCATATAGGTTGACACACACTTTCCGCCTTTCAATATGATTTGTATTTTATGGTTATCACTCTTTAAATAGGCGATATCGTTTAAAGGCAAAGATACATATTCCCGATCAATTTTCAAATAAATTCTTTTCACTTCTTCCCTTACCAACTTCCATCGTCTCAGAGTCTCCAGCATATGTTCTTTTGTCACCGGTTTGATCAAATAATGCAGCGCACGTATTTCAAATGCTTTTATGGCATAATCCTCAGTTCCTGTCACAAACACCACTTTTGTATACTCACTGATTTTCTTTAACTGCCCGGCAATATCCACACCATTCTCATCGTCCAAATAGATATCTAAATAAACAATAGACAAATAGACATTTCCCCTGCATGCATCCAACAATTCTCTTCCGGAAGAAAATTCCCATATCACAACTCTTTTCTCATCCACTATCTCCATTAAAATATCTTTTATTTGCTTCCGGCACTGTTTTTCATCATCACATATTCCGATATGGATTCTTGTATCATTTTGCGTCATACTACATCACATCCGTTTCTATAACTGTATTTTCCGTCTTCACCTTTCCTCTCTTCTGCATCCCAATCTTACATTTTTTGGCCAACGGATCTATTCATATGTTCCTATTGATTATTTGACGAACCTATCCTACAGTAAACTACAAATAAACCATTCACATATTATTAAAATAATTATATCACAATTTTCGATTTTCTCAATAATTAGTGCTTTAAGTTTTCCAATAATTTGAAATAATGCCTTTGTTCCCTTCTATTTTCTGTATAATGAATTTATGAATAAAATATGGCTAAATTATTTATATAATAATTATCAAACATATTTTTCCCATTTTTTCATAAAAAAATGAGGAGATTTTTCTCCCCATTTTTCTTTCTTATCACGATCCGGTTATATAATATACCGATTTTAAATAGACATAATATTTTCTAAAAAGTAAGCATTGGTACCTGCAAAACAACCTCTTGCGTCCCGGCATTGAATCCTGATATACCCTTCCTGTCCGGTCAGCCGAAACTTCGCTTCTGTAATAACTTCTCCGGGTTTCGCCACTTCTTTATAGCAATTTCTGCCCTCTTGTACGACAAATATTTTTTCCACATCTGATGTTTTTATGTATAAATATCCGTCTTCCACATACAGATCATAGATCTGAGGTCCCATGGAATAATAAAATTCTCCCTTTTGCAGTGCTTCCATCACATTCTCATAATCCAGTTTTTTCGCTTTGATCATCGTGAATCCGCCAAAAGAGTCACTTAACGGATGCTCCAGAGGATAACAATTGTGATTATCATCCGTAGCTACACAGAACAGGCGCTGTCCCGTCCGCAGCATTTCATCATAGGACTGGGGATTGAATCCGTACAATCCATCATGCTCACATCCATGATTATAAATCTCCATGGCAAACAGGCCTCTCAGATCTTTATAATCATCGTATGTCTGCAATGACCAATAGGGATGATTATAACAAGTAAGAAATCCCTTTTCCTTCATCTCCTCAATATATCCATTGATATAAGTAATATCCCGGTACCGTCTTTCAGGAAGAACGGATTTTTCTTTTTCCTCTGAATTTTCCCATGGTTTTGTATCATACAAATTCAAATGATACGTCTGAAGCCTGGAAAAATCCCCTTTCCGCTTCTCAAAATCATTAATATCCACTTCGTACGCTGCAATAGCCAGAAAATCCTCCTGATCCAATTCCTTGTGCCAGGCATATTTTCTGTGATCCGTAAAAGCGATTATGGAATATCCCTGCTCCATATACACTTTTTTTACCTCATCTGCCGTGAGATGGCCATCCGATAATACCGTATGACAATGCAGATTTGCTTTATAATACGTTCCTTCGTTTGGTAACAGATACTTCCTTCCCACAATACATACCTCCCAAAATTATTTTCAGAAACGCTCCGTATGCGAATGCAAGCATCCGCACATGGCTTGTTGTCTGCGCGTAAATAACCTTCTACTACAGAATACCACATATTTTAAAAAAGCCAATAGAGAATTCACTCCTCTGAAAAATATTCTTCATATTCAAAATTTCCATCATTCATTTTCTCTATAATGGTTCCCAATACCTTAGAAAACTCTTCTGCCCGAATCCCATCCATATGGCCGTCATAATCCCAATATCCCTCCATGGAACGGGATAACACCTCCGAACGGACATGGTTAAAATCCAAGTACGTCAGTCCATACGCATCCATCCATTCCTGAAAATATTGATGGGCATTTTCATAACTGTCAGCAAAAGCACTCGTCGTTTCTTCCGGCACCGGAGTTGTAATGACAATCAGTTCAATTCCCTTATTTTCACAATACGTTACTATCTTTTCAAAATAGGATACTGCTTTCTCCTGTATCGCTGCCCTATCAAAGGGTACATTATTAAATTCTCCTTTGTCTTCCCCTTCGATTCTGTCCCGATAAATAAATCCCTTTCCGCCATAATGCCCCGCATCAATTTCCAGCACAGACGGATCATAAGTTTTATATGCTTCACTCATCTTTACTGTTACGTTTTTTCCAATGTTTTTGTATTCATTGCGGTAATATCCCCATGGAGCCAATGTGGAGCGAAAATCCAATTCCATGATCTTTCCAAAAAAATATTCCAATTTCGCCATGGAAAAGGGAAATTCCTTATAGAAAAAAATCTGTGTCGCCCCCTCATGCTGACTTAACATCCAATAGGACGGATCCAGTTCATATATGATTTTATCCGGCTGATTTGTCTCACAAACCAGTTTCAACAAATAATAGGTATCATCCAAATACTCATCCGCCATACAAAGATTCAGTGAATTTTCTCCTGTAACGGAATCCACTGTCTGTGGATCGATTCCATATTGGCCATGGGAAGTTCCCAAAAACACTGTATCATACTTCTCACCGTTCGTTAAGTAATGCAGATTAATACGCACCACATTGGATGGAATCAAAATATAATTTAAAATAGCTGTCACAGCTATGCAAAGTATGACAAAAACAATTGCAAGAATGACTGGTTTCCTTTTAAAATTGCGCATAAATAAATCCTCCCTGTACTACAGCCACTTGTCCCAAAAGAGGAATGGAAAACATCAATATACCGTACAATGCCCATCGGATCACCAATGGCTTTTTCGAAATCGATTCTCGTACAGAAATTTTATGTTCTTTTAAAAGACTTACGAAGAAAATCACTGCACTTCCCAAAAGCAACACTGCGTAATCCGAAACAGATAAGCCCAACACAAACAGACTTCCATCTGTCAACGCCGAAAGGGAAAATCCCGTCAATGTCTGCCTCATCATCACAAGTGCCGCCGAAAAACTGATTCCCATATCAAAATACCATCCGATATTTACCAACAGAAATGTTCTCACAATCTGGAAAACAACCCATGGTTTCGACTTAACAGGAATATGAAAAAAAGCAATGGCTTTCTGATACAGCGGTGCCGCCAGATTACTGAATGCAATAATAATTCCATTATACAAACCATAGGCAATAAATTTCCATGCTGCTCCGTGCCATACCCCTACGAGGAAAAATATCACCAGATTGGAGATACACACCGGCAAAACCCGTCCCACATGTTTTCCAAAATACTTTTTTGTAAATTTTCCAAATCGATTCATCCCTTTTGACAGTGACAACGGATAAAAAACATAATCCTTCATCCAGGTTCCCAAAGTAATGTGCCATCTATGCCAAAAGTCCGAAATAGAAACGGCAAAGTATGGCTGTTTAAAATTCTGGTCTAATTTGATATGGAAGCATTCCGACGCTCCCATAACCACATCCATGCCTCCTGAAAAATCTGCATACAACTGAAGAGAATAACCCAGAACGGCTGCGATTATCGCAATCCCCGAATATTCTTCATAATTTTGAAACACCTGATTCACAAGAACAGCAGCCCGGTCAGCCAAAACCATTTTCTTAAAAAATCCCCAAAGCATAAGCTGCAATCCCCGTTCGATCCTCATAAGTTCAAACGTGTGCTTTTCAAAAAATTGATGGGATAGTCGGTCAAAACGTCCGATCGGTCCCTGCAGCAACTGAGGAAAATAGGATACAAACAAAGCAAACCGAAACAAATTATGTTCCGGCACATATTTTTTCCGATACACATCAATCAAATATCCCATAGACTGAAATGTATAAAACGAAATTCCCAGCGGCAAGAGAAAATTCACATGGTTATACTCTGTATGAAACAGGATATTCCAATTGTCAATTGCAAAATTCCAGTACTTCAAAACAGCAAGAATGCCAAAATTAAAGACAAGGGCTCCTGCAAGAAGCCACTTTTTCCTGCACTTACTCTTGTCTTTATACATCTTTTTTTCTTCTGCTGTCAAATTTCCATTTTTCTGCTTCAGGATCTGTTTCAGACGGAAATCTTCCTGTTCCAATAAAAGTCCCACTCCAAAGGTACTGATTGTCGTGACCACCAAAAACAGTGTGACTTTTATACCGGAAGACAAATAAAACAGATAACTGCATATCAGAAGCCATATCCACTGTCCTTTTTGCGGCAGTAAATAATAGACGACTACCGCAATAAAAAGGAACAGCAAAAATTCCATGGAGATAAATGACATAATTCTTTCTCCTTATCCTTTAATCTTCCTGAAGGCGTTTTACCATTTCCCATAAAGCCTTGGCTGAATTAAAATTTTCCGGCACAATATCCACCGGCGTAATTTCAATATCAAATGCATCGTTTAATTCACTGACAATATTTAAAATATCAAAGGAATCCAGAATCCCATCATCAATCAGTGTATCACATACAGCAAAATCCACATCCGGTTTTATTTCCTCTAAAATTTCCATTAATTCTTCCATTTCTTTGTCCACCTTTCTATTTTTCATCTATTCATACAATTGCATCAAACGAATCCATCATCTGTCTGGTAAATCCGTTTCCTGCTGATTGGCTGCTTCATTCAGATAATCGGTCGGATACCCCTGTCTGACCATCCGGATTCCTTCCGACTGACTGTATAATAAAATAACCGGTAATCTTCGACTCAGAAACAAATAGATTCCCTCTGTCACGGAATACGCTCCGACACGTTCAAATACAAGCAAATCCCCGATTTTTGCTCCCCGGATCGGTAAATTTTTTACCAATACGTCTCCTGCCGTACACAACGAGCCACATACGGTCCACAACTCTTCCTCCCCATCCCCCTCTGTAATCACCTGATGAAACGGGATTTTCATTGCCATCGTTTGTCCATAATAATTTAAATGATGGATCCCTCCATCCACAATACAAAAATTTTGTCCATTGTTTCGTTTACAGTCTGCAATTTTGGTCAGATAGTATCCGCAGGTAGCCGCCAGAAATCGCCCAATCTCCAAAATCCAGGTTCCGTCAAATGACAATGCATAAAGAGTATCCGCCAAAGAACGTACCTGCTCTTCTAAGTCCCAATCCTCTCCTTGAAAATAGGGAACATAAAAACCAGGACCATACTCCAATTCATTTCCCTCAAATGCATATTGTTCTTTGAGTTCCGTCATAAACTGTGCCAATTGTGTGACCTCTTGTTGGATTTTATGAAATTTCTTTTTCTGCGTCCCTGTATACATCTGTAACCCTTTGATGAAAAGATGGGGATATTGATCTCTATTCTCAATAATCCCGCGAATCTGTTCTTTTTCCATGCCAAACTGATTGTTTCCCGTCAGACGCAGAATCACCGAAACCTGTATCGAACATTCTTTTGCGCACATTTCCAAAAGTTCCAGCTGATGGAGGGATTCCACTGTATAAACACCGGCGCCTCCTTCTCTCATAACACGTTTGACCTCTGCTTCTTCCTTGTTGACACCGGATAGCACAATTCGCTTCCCGTGGAGATCTGCCCTCTGACAAATAGCATACTCTCCGGGGGAACACACTTCAAAACGGTCCACATAAGATGCCGCAGATGAAATCAAAAACGGGTTGGCTTTCATCGCATAACACAGCTGAATATTCTCACCCAATAATTCCTTTATCCTTTTTATTCTTTTTATGAAAATATCCAGATCAAATACATATGCCGGTGTCTCATACTTTTGCGCTACTTCCATGAACAGTTGCCGATTCATATTGTTTCTTCAATACCTCCCGATCGATTTTCCCGTTTTTTGTCAACGGAAATTTTTCTGTCTGCATATAACGGTTGGGATACATGTAACGGGGAAGCCACTGTGCCAATCCCTCTGCTATTTTCTTTTTATCCGCATTTCCTTCATAATAGGCAATGATTTTGCTTTTCTTTTCATCAAAAAGACAACACACCCGTTCTACACCGTCAATCCGTCCCATAGCCGTTTCGATTTCTCCCAGCTCAATTCGGTGTCCCATATGCTTGATTTGAAAATCCTTCCTCGTATCAAAATATAACAACCCGTCGGCTCCGTAATGGGCTAAATCGCCGGTTCGGTAAATGATCTCCATAAAACGGTTATTTAAAGGATTCTGGACAAATACCTCCTGCGTCTTTACCGGATCATTATAATACCCCAAAGCCAATGCGGTTCCTGCCACACACACCTCACCGATTTGATTTGTCTGGGTGACTTCTTTATTGTCTGTATCCAATAAAAATACCTTTTCATTGGGAAACGCATTTCCAATGGGAATTCGCTCTCCCGGTTCAAATATTCGATCAACCACATAATAGGTACAATTACATGTTATTTCTGTAGGTCCGTAAAGATTCACAAACATTGCGTTTGGTAACGCTTCCTGCCATTTTTTCAAATGCTTCACCGGCATGACTTCTCCGCTGAACAATATTTTATTCAAAAACTCCGGAATCCGATAAGAAAATCCGTTTAGGGATGTAATCATACATAACGCAGACACTGCCCAGATTGCCGTGGTTATTTTTCTATCACACAGATAATCCAATAAGGCCGTTGGAATCGAAAAAAACTTTTTCGGAATCAATTCCAACGATGCCCCTACGCAAAGAGAAGAATATAAATCTTTGACAGAAACATCAAAATCAAAGGGGGCCTGATTGCCAATGACATCCTGTTCTGTAATATGAAAAAGATTCACAAAGTGATTCACAAAATCGATCACAGACCGATGTCCGACCAGTACCCCTTTGGGAACTCCTGTGGACCCGGATGTAAAAATCGCATACAGAGGATCCACATCCAATGCCTGCTTTTGTATTTTACTTAATAGCTCTGTTCTTTCTACTCCATCCTGAAAAAGAGTTTCCAGACACAATACTGCCATCCTTTCCGTACCTTTTAAACACGCTGCCATTTCCTGCAGTTCATCATCTACGATCAGTATTCTCCCATCCAAAGTCTCCAAAATTTTTTCGAGACGTGATTGAGGCTGCGACGGATCAATGTATACATAAAAACATCCGGCATACACAATTCCCATAAAGGTTTTAACTGTTTTCACCTGTTTCTTAGCCAATACAGCGATGGGATTTCTCGGTTCACTATATTCCGCTAATTTGCTTCCAATCCGTCTTGCATCTTTTCGCAGTTCATCATACGTACAACATTCGTTTTCGTCTGAAACAGCCATCTTCCCAGGATACCGTTTCGCCGAACGCTCCAAAAATTCCAAGACATTTTTCATAGCAATCTCCATAACAAATCATAAACAATAGGCTTCGTGCACAGTTTTTGTCTTCAAAAACAAAAGGCATTCTGTACATGTTTAAAAGTCTACCATATTATTTAGTCCGTTTCAATAAACCTTTTCTGAACTTTTTATGTCCATCTTCCTACAATTTGCTGTCATATTTCTATTCTTTTCCATTTTTCTGCTTCACATACGCATTTCTCCAATATTTATGTAACAGTTCAGCCATAGGGCTGTAACGGAAACCGGTCAGACCTATGAGCTGAACTGTTACATATTTATGATGTTGGGATAAAAAATAGGCTTCGCCTATTCAACTCCCCTTCCCCTCAATCTTGAGGGGTTAGGGGTTTCTTTTTTTTCATTTTCATGCATAATAGAGTTATGAATATTTTACAAAGAATCTTTACCGACTATTATGAAGAAATTAA